>CANRJW010000036.1 GCA_947631035.1 uncultured Bacilli bacterium | reverse complement strand
GTGATTATTTTAATAAATTAAAATAATCTATCGTTGGTTTGTCGTGACTCTGTCACTTTTGTTTGACAAACCTACAACTTGAATAAATAATCAAAATACTATATAATCAATTTAGAGAATGTATGGAGTAATTGATATGAAAAAAATAAAAGAAATAAAAAATCAGGGAATGAAAATCCTAAAAAAATTAGACCAATGTTGGAAAAAGGTTATAGAATCCAAAATTGGAAGCAAGATTTTTATGTTTTTACCACATAATTTTTTCTTGTTTTGTTTATTTTTAGCAAGCCTTGCCCTTATTGTGAAGTTTAATTATAATCGTTTTATTCCAGTTTACAACAATCAATTGTTTCCAGATTCGGTTTATGATCCTATTTTAGATTCTTCTTTAACGATTTCCTTAGAAGACGTTGACCAAGAAAAAGTGAAAAAAAATCCAACGGATATTTGCTTGATGTTTTCAACTTATACAAGAAGAACAAATTCAGTTTATAAATATATTGTACATCGAAATAATGAAGTTTTATATGAAAAAGAATTTAATTCAAAAACTGTAGAGGATGGAAAATATTCTTGTTTTACGCTTCCTGATGCAACAATCGAAAATATAAATTCCTATTCTATAGAAATTGCTCCCGTAAAAACAGATGGAGAAAATATTATTACGGTCTTTAAAAAAGAAAAATCGAATGACGCTGCCTTTAAATTAGCAGTAGGGCAACCTTTCTTTTCAGAAAAACTTATTTTAATTGCTGGATTTATGTGTATCTTTTTTGCTATTAATTATTGTATCAACAAAAAGAAATTTACGTTAGAAAAACTTTGGCTTATTCTTTCCTTATTTTATATATTGCCAATTGGAATTATCAATCCACCTTATGAAGTACCGGACGAACCCATTCATTTTAATTCGGCGTATCGTTTGACACAATTTGATAAAAATAAAAGTTTTTATGAGAATTTAGAAAGCCCTTATATGACAATGCCAAGTAACACGAGTTGCCTTGGATATGCCAATATTCAATCGATTGATAAAGTAATTGATTTAAATGAAGTAAAAGATTGCTTTAAGAATAGTGAAAATATTGAAAAGAAAAATCGATATCCTATTCTTGCTACAAAAATAGCCTTTCTTCCTTCGGCATTTGGAATTAAACTTGCAGATATGGTAACCAATCGTCCAGCGATTATCTTTTATGTCGGTAGAATTTTTAATCTTTTATTCTCCATCTTTGTTATTTATAAAGCAATTAAGATGGCACCTAAACATAAAGAAATCCTTTTACTTGGGGCAACATTACCAATGTTTGTGCAACAAATGGCTTCTTATTCATACGATTCTATTTTAAATACCATGTGTATTTTAGGAGTGGCAACCATACTCAAGTTAATCTACGACGATAAGTGGTCATTCAAATGGGGAACAATTCTCTTACTCATTAGTGGCTTATTTATCTGCGATATTAAAATTCTTTACTTGCCAATCTTTTTACTACTCTTATTAATTCCGGATAAAAGATGGAATCGAAAAACCGATAAATATGCTTATTGCTTAGGAATTATTTTAGGTTCTTACCTATTAAGTAGTATATGTGGTTCTTTATTCCATGCTGGAGAACTTAAAAATTTATGTGCTTCTTTCGCTACTTTTATAGCGATGGGTTGTGCGTTAAAACTTGTTTTAGAAAAAGAAAAAAATTGGAAAGTTTTCTTACCAATAGTCATTTTAGGTAGTTTGGTTGCTTTGTTTACAAAACCATTGTTCTTCTTAGTACCTTATCTTTTCTTCTTATTCTTGCCAAATTATAAAATAAAGAAGAAGTGGGCTTGGATAACCTTAGGTATTGTCGTTTTAGGTATTTTAATGATTTTCCTTGTGGGAAGAGAACCGTTGATTCAGAGAATCCTAGAAATCTTTTTAAGCACTCAAAAAGTGGAAAAGGTTCTTCCTTATGTTGTAAATCCACTAAATGCTCTTATGCTTTTCTTAAGAACATTAAAAGTAAATGGTTGGTTCTATTTATCGAGCATTGTCGGTTATTTTGGCTGGTTTAATTTTAGATTGAATAACATTTATATTCTGAGTTACACGATTATAGCACTTTATATAATTTTGAATAGTCAACTTATAAAAAGCAATTGGTTTGTTAAAACAGCAAGTCTAAGCGGTATTATTATTGGAATGTTAGGGGTATTTCTTGCTATGTTCTTATATTGGTCAAGTAGTTCTCTATACTTTATTGATGGGGTACAAGGAAGATACTTTATTCCATTCCTAATTCCATTTGCTATCTTACTCATGACATCCAAAAAGAAAAAAGAAAACAAGAATGTTTCTAAAAATGTAGCGACTTATATTAATATTGTTTTACTTGAATATATCAGTCTACTCTTGTTATTCTATTATTAAGGAGAAAATCTTATGAAAAAGAAAGTATTATTAATTATTCCTGCTTATAACGAAGAAAAAAATATTTTAAAAACTTGGGAAACTATTTTAGATTATAACCAAAAAAATAAAACCAATTATGAAGTCATCGTCATTAATGATGGCAGTACAGATAAAACAGAGGATATCTTAGTAGAACATGAAATTCCTCATGTGCGTCTTTTAACCAACTTGGGAATAGGGGGAGCTGTTCAAACGGGTTATAAATATGCTTATCAACACCATTATGATGTTGCTATCCAATATGATGGAGATGGACAACATGATGTTCGCTACATTGAAAAGTTGCTAAATGAACTTGAAAATGAAAAAGCAGATATGGTAATAGGTTCCCGATTCATTGACAAAAAAGAAAGTGCTTTTCAATCATCCGCTGCCCGTAGAATAGGAATTCAATGTATTTCCTGGGTAATCAAACAAAAAACAGGCAAAAAAGTTTTTGATACCACCAGTGGTTTTCGAGCTGTCAATCAAAAGCTGATTCAAGAATTTAGTAAGATGTATCCAACCGAATATCCAGAGCCCATTTCAACAGTTTATGCCTTAAATAAAAAATACAAAATAAAAGAGGTTCCTGTCAGTATGAATGAAAGACGGGGTGGCAAATCTTCTATCCATACTTGGAAGAAAGTGTATTATATGATTAATGTTCTTTTAACGATTTTATTAATGAAAAAAGGTGATAAATATGATGCTTAATTTACGTTTGTTTTTAATTGGCTTATCCATTATTTTAGTTTTAATTCTTTTAAGGTTAATTGCAAAAAATAAATTGCCAGTGAAATATTCTCTATTTTGGCTAATTGCTTCCTTAGTTGTTTTTTTGGTAGGAGTATTTCCAAATTTTATTGGTCTTTTCACGAAACTTATCGGTTTTGAAACGGCATCCAGTTTAGTGGTTTGTGTAATTGTAGGATTACTTTTACTTATTACTTTGCTACTAACCATCATTGTTTCAGAACAAAAAAGAAAATTACTTCTTTTAGTACAAGAAGTTTCTTTATTAAAAGAAAAAATAGAAAAATAATTGTAGGTGATTTTTTTGAAAATATCCATTATTACAGTATGCTATAATGCTGAAGATACGATTCAAGATACTTTAGAATCCGTTTTGAAGCAAACCTATAAAAATTATGAATATATCATTGTTGATGGCAAAAGTAGTGACCATACCCTAGAAATAGTAAAAAAATATGAAGAACAGTTTTTAGGAAAAATGAAAGTAATCAGTGAAAAAGATAATGGTTTATACGATGCCATGAATAAAGGCATTAAACGTGCCACAGGGGATATTATTGGTCTTATAAATGCGGATGATATATTAGCAAATGATCGAGTATTTGAAACGGTCGTTAAAAATAGTAAAGGAGTAGAGGGAGTTTATTCGAATCTTTTAATGCTTGATCAAAATTTAGAAAAACCTTATCGCTTGTTTAAATCGAAACCTTTGTCGAAAAAATTTGGTTTTGCTATGCCGCATCCTACGCTTTACTTAAAAAAAGAAGTTTATCAAAAGTGTGGATATTTTAATACGGAATATAGAATTGCTGCTGATTATGATTTTATGTTGCGTATTATTAAAAGTGGTTTTAAGTTTAAATACGTCGACGATTATTTTGTTTACATGCGTTCAGGAGGAACCAGTACCGATGGCTTAAAAGGGTACTATAAAAATTTTTTAGAAAGTTATCATGCTTTAAAAGAAAATAAAGTGCATTTTCCTTTTTGTATTAATGTAAAAAGAACCATTGAGAATGTGTTTCTTCAAAAGTTGAAAGCTAAAAATAAAAAAGAAATTGAAAAAGCCAAGCAACCTAAGAAGCCAAAATACATACAAATAAATACAGTTTGCAATGGTTCAACAGGGAAAATCATGGGAGATATTCAAAGAAAAGCCATAGAAGATGGCTACGAAACCTTATCCATTTATGGAAGAAGAAAAGGTTTTAAAGATTTAAAATGTAAAAAAATTGGTGGCTTCTTTTCCTTTTGGTTTCATGTAGGAATAGCAACCCTTTTTGATAAACAAGGGCATGGCTCTTACTTTAAAACGAAAAAAATAGTACGACGATTAAGAAAAGAGAATCCGGATATTATTCACCTTCATAATATTCATGGGTATTATTTAAACGAAAATGTTTTATTTCATTATTTAAAAGAAGAATATACGGGAAAAATCTTTTGGACATTTCATGACTGTTATCCGTTTACAGGACATTGTCCTTACTTTACTGCTGTTCACTGTGAAAAATGGAAAACAGAATGTAGGAAATGCCCGAATAAGAAAAGATATCCCACTAGTTTACTCTTAGATTGTTCCAAACAAAATTATAACCATAAGAAGAAATTATTTACAGGTTTAAAAAATTTAACAATTCTAACCCCTTCCAATTGGTTGAATCAATTAGTAAAGGAATCTTTTTTACAAGAATACCCAGTAGTTACGATTCCGAATACCATTAATAAACACATTTTTAAACCAACAAGAGATACGAGTGTTCTTACCAAGTATGCTATTCCAAAAGAAAAAGACATTTTACTTGGTGTTGCGAGTATTTGGGAAAAAAGAAAAGGATTTGATGATTTCTTAAAATTAGCAACTGAAGTAAGTGATTCTTATAAAATAGTTTTGGTAGGATTAAATAAGAAACAATTAAAAAAAATTCAAAAGTATCCAAATATCATTGGAATTAAACGAACAGAAAATCAATATGAACTCGCTGCTCTTTATTCCCATGCGAAATATTTTATTAATCTGACTTATGAGGATAATTATCCAACAGTTAATTTAGAAGCTATTGCTTGCGGAACAAAAGTCATTTCTTATAAAACAGGGGGATGTGTAGAACAAATTGATAAAACGAATGGCTATTTAGTGGAAGTTGGAGATATTGAGGGGATTTTAAAAATTATAAATCGATAGAAAGGAGAAATTTCTGTGAAAACGGAGCGTTTAAAAAAATCATTTTTTAATGGAATTTCCAATGTTTCCATCATGTTTATTAACACCATATTATCCTTTATTTTAAGAACAGCCTTTATTAAAATTTTAGGAGAGCAATGTTTAGGATTAGATGGTTTATTCACCAATATTTTATCTTTACTTTCCCTTTCGGAATTGGGAATTTCTTCTGTTATTAGTTTTAGTTTATATAAACCACTGGCAGATAAAAATCAAGATAAGATTGACAAAATTATGTCATTTTATAAAAACGTTTATCGAAAACTAGCCTTTCTTCTTTTAGGATTTAGTTTACTTTTAGTACCATTTTTAAAATTTATTGTTAAGGGATATACCATCCACTATAATATTTACTTCATTTATATGCTTTATGTTTTAGAGGTCGTGTTATCTTATTTTACTTCTTATAAGACTATCTTAATAGAAGCAGACCAACAAAATTATTTATTAACTCCTATTCGTATTCTTTTTAATTTATTAACTTATGGTTTACAATTTGCCTTTTTACTACTTACGAAAAATTTAATTCTTTATTTAATCATAAAATTAGTCTTTAGACAAATTGAAAAAATTGTTGTTAACCTTTATATTAGTAAAAAATATCCTGCGGTGAATTTTAATTGCAAAGAAAAAGTGGATAAAGAAGATTTAGCAACTATTAAAGAGAACGTTAAAGGAATTTTATTTCATAAACTTGGTAATTATGCGGTGAATGGAACAGATAATATTTTAATTTCTTCGATTGTAAATATTTCTACTGCTGGTCTTTATACCAATTATTTATCCTTAATTTCTATTATTCGTAATTTTATTAATGGAATTATTACGGCAGCGACTTCTAGTTTTGGTAACTTAAATGTCACAGATTCTGCAGAAACAAAATATAATATTTTTAATATTATGAATTTTATTAGTTTCTTTGCTGCTGGTTTATTTGGAATTGGAATTTATTTTCTAATTAATATTTTTATTACCTTTTGGGTAGGGAGTAGTTATGCTTTAAGTACCATTTGTGTCTTTTTTATCAGTCTAAACTTTTATTTAACGGTGATGCTTCAACCAGTTGATACGGTTAAAAATTCTACTGGCTTATATTTTAAAGATCGCTATATTCCCCTTGTTCAAGCTAGCATTAATTTAGTTCTTTCCTTTCTTTTAGGAAGAAAATATGGTTTAGTAGGTATTCTTGTTGCTACGAGTGTTAGTTATTTATGCACAGTCAGTTGGACTAAGCCTTATATGATTTATAAATATATCTTTGAAAAAAAGATAACCCTTTATTTAAAACAACAATTGAAAAATATCGCCGTTCTTTTACTCGCCGTTCTTCTGACAATAGGAGCTTATTCTTTTATTTCCATTGCTAATATTTATTTGTTGTTTATAGTGAAAGGAATAATTCTGGTCTTTATATTTATAAGTGTGTTTCTACTATTTAACTTCCATTCCAAAGAATTAGCCTTTTTTAAAAATTTAATCAAGAAAAAGAAATGAAAATAAGATGTTTTGCGGAAAATATAGACTTTTTAGTCTTTTTTTTGTAAAATGAAATTGGTGTTGATATGAAAGAAATAAAAGTAAGTGTTGTTTTAATTTCTTACAATCAAGAGGCTTATATAAAAGAAGCAATTAAAAGTATTTTAAATCAAAAAGTAAATTTTAATTATGAACTTATTTTAGCAGACGATTGTTCTAAAGATAAAACATTTCAAATTATGGAAGAATACGCCAAGAAGTATCCTGAAAAAATTGTTCTTTTGAAAAGAAAACAAAATTTAGGAGCTACAAAAAATCAATTGGATGCTTCTTTACATGCCAAAGGAAAATATTTGACAGTTTTAGAAGGCGATGATTATTGGAGTAATGAAAATAAACTTCAAACGCAAGTTGATTTTTTAGAAAATCACCCTGAATATATTGGGATTTCTCATTATCGAGAAGGCAGAAATCAAAATAATGAAATTGTAGGAAATTTTCCTTCTGAAGTTAAAGAAACATGCGATATATCGATGGAAGACTGGGCTAGGGGAAAATTAAAATTTCCAGAAACAGCTACACTTTATCACAATATTTATTTAGATAAAGAACACGTAAAAAATTTAGAGTATTTATTTTCGGTCCATCCTGTTATTTCGGATACGCAGTTATGCTTATATTTGTTATCTCTAGGTAAAGTGCGAATGCTTGCGGAACCTTGGATGGTTTATCGTATACGCCATCAAAAAGGAGAATCCAATTTTAATTCGACACATAAAATTTATCAGATTCAAATGGGGTATTTAGACATTTATAATGCAGTTGATCAATTCTTTCATGAAAAATATAACTTTTATGTAAAATTCAAATCTTCAGTTACTTTAGGAGTAGTAAGTGCTCTATTAAGTGGTGATGTTAAATCCGCGGCAGTTTTTATCAAAAAGTGCCCCAAAAAATATAAAGTAAAAATTATTTTGTTATTACCTTTTAATGCTATAAAAATATTATTTAAGAAGTTAAGGAGACGTTAAAAATGAAAATTGGAATTATGCAACCCTATTTTTTTCCTTATATTGGATATTGGCAATTATTAAATGCTGTTGATAAATATGTTATTTATGATGATGTAAATTACATAAAGGGTGGATGGATTAATCGTAATCGTATATTAATGAACGGAGAGGCAAAGTATTTCAATGTGCAATTAAAAGATGCCAGTCCAAATAAAAAAATAAATGAAGTAGAAGTTTCAAGCGACAATGTAGCGAAGAAAAAAATGTTAAATGCTCTTGAAATGAATTACAGAAAAGCCCCTTATTTTAATGATGTTTTCCCTTTACTAAAAGATATTATTTTAAATGAAACAGATAACTTAGCTGCATATCTTATATACTCAATAAAAAAAGTGTGTGAATATTTAGATATTAAAACAGAATTAATTGTTTCATCTACTATGGAAAAAAACAATGCTTTAAAGGGAAAAGAAAAAGTACTCCATATTTGTGAATTGTTAGGTGCTACTGAATATTACAATGCCATTGGGGGAAGAGAATTATATGACTATGAATCTTTTGATGAACATCATATTCTTTTGAATTTTGTAAAAACAAAACCAATAGTTTATACGCAATTTAAAAATGATTTTATTCCTAATTTATCTATTATTGATGTTATGATGTTTAATTCAAAAGAAGAAATTAAAACAATGCTTAATGAATTTGAATTAATAAATCAAAATAATGATCATTTGGCATTAAAAAAGACTTTATAAGAAGAGGTGTATTTTAAAATGAATAAAAAAATATTAGTAACGCAATCTTCAATGCCAACCCTTGAAGAATATGTCGAAGAAATTAAAGATTTATGGGAGACGAAATGGTTAACCAATTATGGAAACAAACAAGAATTATTAAGAGAAAAATTATGTGAATATTTAAAATGTCCGAATATCTTTTTATTTGTAAATGGACATATGGCTCTTTATAATGCTATTAAGTTTTTTAATTTAAAAGGTGAGGTTATAACAACTCCGTTTACCTTTGCATCAACGACTCATGCTATTGTTCAAAATGGTTTAAAACCAGTATTTTGTGATATTAAAAAATCAGATTATACCATTGATGCTGATAAGATAGAGGAATTAATTACTCCAAATACTTCCGCAATAGTAGCTGTACACGTATATGGAAATCCTTGTGATGTCGAAAAAATAAATGAAATTGCTAAAAAACATAACTTAGTGGTTATTTACGATGCCGCTCATGCCTTTGGAGTAAAATATAAAGGGAAATCCATATTAAATTATGGCGATGTTTCCATGTTAAGTTTCCATGCGACCAAAGTGTATAATACTATTGAAGGTGGAGCATGTGTTTATCAAGAGAAGAATTGGGAACAAAGATTTATTGAATTATCGAATTTTGGTATCACCGACTATGAAAAAGTAGAAAGTGTTGGAATGAATGGTAAAATGAATGAATTTCAAGCAGCTATGGGACTATGTAATTTAAAACATATTGAGGAAGAAATTGAAAAACGCAAAAAAGTTTTCATGCGTTATATAGAAAACTTAAAAGACATTGATGGTATTAAAATTCCTAAGATAAGAGAAGATGTCGAATTAAATTATTCTTATTTTCCTATTGTAGTTGAAGAGAACTATCCATTAACAAGAGATGAATTGGTTAAGAAATTAAACGAAGAAAACATTTATCCAAGAAAATATTTCTATCCATTGGTTAGTGATTTTGATTGTTATAAAAACGATTATGATTCAAACGAAACACCAATTGCTAAAGATATAGCAAGTAGAGTTATGACCCTTCCGTTATATGCAAATTTAGAGCTTGAGGACGTCGATCATATTTGTCGAGTCATTAAAAAATATAAATAACATAGAAATTAAAATTAAAAAAGAATTATAACCTTTCATTGAGTTATAATTCTTTTTTTAACATAGTTGTTGAAATCCCATCTGTATGAGGTAAATAAACAACATCAACATTATATTTTTTTAAATCTTTTTCGGTTTGTGCCCATCTTTCATTGCCTTTCCAATCGTCTCCAATGAATATAGCATCAAACTTGATTTTTTTATATGCATCTACTTTGTCTAAAGTATTTACAATGATAACTTCATCTACATATTTGATAGCTTCCATAATTTGAGCACGTTCTTGTTCTTTCATACAGGTAATTTTATTTTTATATTCTGCTACTAATTGATCAGAATTAATGCCAACTATCAGTTTTTCACATTGGCTTTTGGCATTTTTTAAAAGATTAAAATGTCCTATATGAAACAAATCGAATGTTCCTTGCGTATAGCCGATTTTATATTTTTTTATATTAATCATCTCCATAATCTATTTCCAAAATATCATGTGTAACTTGTTTTTCTTTTGGTGGAATTTTCATATAATCACTACCATACAAGAAAGTTAAATATTCATCATAATATTTTGTTGCTTTAAATTTTTTCCCTTCAAATTCTAAGTCAATTGTTTCATCAAAAAACTTTTTATTCATTAAGCAATGATTAAAATGGGTAGTAGAGTAGTTGATAACATATGGACTTTCCATTTTATTTGTTGACATCAAATGATTTAAAATAGCAATTAACCTTTTTTTAGAAAAGAAGTTAACCAAAATCTTTAAAATCACCAATTCTATCTTTTTTATAAAAGTATTTGCTTCAATGATAAAGTGTGACTTTAAAAGTAGTAACATACGGAAAAAGACAACTTTTTTAAAATGAGAATCATTTTGATAACCATACTCATCTATCGGAAATATATCAATATAGATTCCATGGTGAATATTTGCATTTTTAGAGACCTTTTCGATATATTTGGTGTTGTTTAAACGCATTTTACTATACATAAATCCGATATTGGGATCGGTTTCTAAATTTTGAAAAAAATACTTATCATTTTTTTCTTTTTTCATGATTTCTTTAAATTTTTCATATTCTGCTCGAGGCAAACCAATATCAATATCATCATCCCATGGAATAAATCCTTTGTGTCTAACAGCACCCAATAATGTTCCAGCTGTAATAAAATATTTAATATGATGTTTGCGACATAATTGATCAACATATTCTAAAATTTCTAATTGTTTTTGCTGAGATTTATTCATACTAACTCCATTTCAAATTTTTAATCCTTATTCTTTAACTGTATTTAGTATACCCCCCGTTTATGTCTTTTGTCAAACACTAAACAGGGTGGGAATTTTTTTAAAAAGGAAACTAAAAAAGGTTCATTTTTTAGTTTATAAATTTAGAATGTTAAGACAAATAAAACTTTTATCACTATCTTAAAAGAAATGTGCTAAAATGAATATACTACTATAAAAAAGGTGATTAATCATGAATGAACGTTTTAAAAAAATAAAAATAGCCAGTATTTTAGGAATTCTTGGGAATTTCTTTTTATTACTCATTAAAGGAAGTATTGGACTTCTTACCAATAGCCAAGCCATGCTTGCGGATGCCTTTAATTCTTTAAGTGATGTATTTTCATCTTTTATGACGTTTATTGGAAATAAAATCGCGAGTAAACCACAAGACGAAGATCATAACATGGGACACGGCAAAGCTGAATATATATATTCTATGATTATTAGTATCGCTATGTTTTTGCTTTTTTATTCTTCCTTTAAATCCTCTTTATTGTCCTTACTTTTTCATAAAAAATTTACCTTTTCTATTTGGTTAATTATCGTTTGTATTATAACGATTCTTGTTAAATTTCTATTATTTTTAATTACCAATACTTATTCTAAAAAATATAAAAATGTTTTATTAAAAGCCAATGCCAAAGATCATCGAAATGATTGTTTAATTACGAGTTGTACTTTACTATCTTGTTTTCTTTCCTTATATAATTGGTATTTTTTAGATGGAATAGTGGGCATTCTAATTTCTTTGTGGATTTTTGTAACCGCTTTACAAATATTTATGGAAAGTTATAATGTTTTAATGGATAAATCTATGAATCAAGAAACAAAAGAAAAAGTCTATGCTCTTATTAGTCATTATAAAGAAATAAAAAAAGTGAATCATTTTAATGCCACACCAGTTGGATATCAATATCAAATTTCTTTTACGATATTTGTGGATGGTAATCTTTCTACATTTGAAAGTCATGCAATTGCTAATGCTTTAGAAGACGAAATTGAAGAAAAAATAGAAGAAGTGTATTTAACCGTTATTCATGTCAATCCCATAGAAAAATCTAAAAACTAGATTTTTTATTTTGCACGTGTGGTAGAATTTTCAATACTATTTAATGTGTTTTCTAAACGAGTTATTTCATTTAAATAAAGCGTTCTTTTTTCTGGTTCTAATTCTTCGCTTTGTAAAAGTTTGCGATAGAAATGAATAAGATCGTAAATATTATCTTGTTCGGGTATGTTTGCTTTTGCTTGTAATTCGCTTTCTAACCTTTTTATTTCCGATTTACAAAATTTGATAGTATCGTCATCTTCTGGAGAATCCAAATTTTTTAATAAATCTTCATACATATTGATAGAACTTTCGATATCATCATAAGGCATAAAACAACAACTCCTTTAATTACTTGTATTATAACTAGAATAATAGGAAATATGCAATTCAATGTAAAATATTTGACAAAAAGTTTACTACAATTTTTAGAGAAAATCATGCTATAATAAAAGTAACAATAGAGGGTGCGCCAGTTCGGTGTTTTATATAGAGTTGGGTGGAAAACCAACATGGTAAGGTCTAGCAAACCGCCATT
>CANRJW010000035.1 GCA_947631035.1 uncultured Bacilli bacterium | reverse complement strand
GAAAGAATGTAAAGTGATATTTTTTCACTTTACATATATAATTTAATACTATTTTTCCAAAAAGGGCAAACTCAAAACATAATTTTATGGAAATTTTTTAAATTTTATGATACTATACTTACACGGGGCAGTTATTTGGCTTTCGACAATTATTACTAGATAAGATGGCAAGTGGTAGGCATACCTTAAATGCACCAAAAAATAAACAACAAAACAAATAATTTAACTCCTGTTTTTGCCTAATTAAAGGAACAAGGGAGACTTCTTTTTACTTTCTCTTATAGGGTAAGATAGAGGTTCATAGATATAAGATATATTATAGAGATTGTTTAAGTTTCTATAACGAATTTTATTAAACTAGTTTTATAATAGGTACGCTATAGCCAGTTATAAAATGAAATGTAAATCTAGCTAAACTTGTAGAAATTTTATCATAGGGTATTTTGGACAGGGGTTCGAACCCCCTCTGCTCCACCAGATTGATTGTTCACTCGAACTTTCGAGTTAAATATATAGAAATGGGGATTTTGTATGTTTTATTTTAAACAAGATGGAGAAAACATTGAAAAATATTGTATTACTTTTAATAAAGAAGAAATAGAACAATTGAGGACCGCAATTATAAATAATTGTAGTTTTATAGAACATTTAAAATGCAATCATGATTTTTCTTCAATATTTGCTACTGATATAAGTCTTATTAAAAATTTGAAAAAAGAATACAGTGCAGAAGGCGATATTTATTGGTATACCTATGATAAATATGAACCACCTTATTTAGTTGAATTAATGAATGAACTTCTAGATGGAGATGCAACGAGTATTGATAAAATATTAAATTTTACTACTGAATCCATAGATGATAAAATTAAATTAGTAAATCAAGAACTTATTCTAATTGATTCTGAAAATATTATTGTAAAGAAAGAAAAATTGAAAGAATTAGAACACTTATTAGAATCTAAAAAGTTAAACCAAAGTATAGATGGATATTATAAGCAACTTATAGCATTAATTCAATTTGATTTAGTAGACTCCTTATCCATTAGTGAAATAGAAAGAGTCGAATCTTTTTTAGAGATAAATAATTTAGTAAAGGATAAAGTTTCTAATAATTATCAAGAACATGAATTTGTAAAAATATTAAAGAAAAATAATAGTAATAGAACTGAATCATATTAAACTTGTAGAAATTTTATCATAGGGTATTTTGGACAGGGGTTCGAACCCCCTCTGCTCCACTAGATTGATTGTTCACTCGAACTTTTCAAATGATTTGATTAGTTCGAGTTTTAATATACTATAATTAAGGTGGAAGCTATAGCATTGGTACATATGCTCATCCTAATGTTGGATATTAAAAGAAGAAATGATGTTAGTAGAAACTATTGAAATTTACTATTGTATTAAATTTATTTTAGAGTTAATAATAAACAAAGAAAATTTCAATAAAAAAACTCCCGTAGGAGTTTTAATAACTAGCAAATTTTATATCTTCTTTCATAAATAGGTGCTCTTCTTTCAGCACAAAAGTTATACATCCATTTTGAACAACTTTCATGATCTCCTAAAGATGCTCTTTCGCTTGCTGTTAATGAAGAATCTTTCAAAATAAATCGAATCACTTTTTGAATTGAATTTCTCTTTTTCATGCATTCAATAAAGCTTATAAAATCATATCCAGTATAATATGCGCTGCATTGTCTTTCCATTTCTGCAATAGCCTTTTTGTTATGAATATAACGCGGAATATTGCGAATGAAATTGATAGTATTTTTTACAAATTTTCCTTGAGAGTAATTTAAAGTTTTAACAACGTCAAAGCATTCACTAAATTGATCAAGACTTTCATTAAAGTATTCGCTTGTTTCTTCATAAGGTATATCTTCAGAAATTATTTTTATAGAATAATTATTAGTATTTTCAGAACTTACAGGTGCAAGAGCATAATTATTTTGCTTCTTTTTATCAATTAATGAAGCTTTAATTGCATTATTTTTTTGAGTAGGTGGTAATGGCATGTAATGAAAATCGTTAAGACCCTTTCTACGTAATCTGGCAAATGAACTAAGAGGTTTGTCAGGTTTAGCAATAGGCGGCAATGGCATGTAATGGAAATCGTCAAGGTCCTTTCTATGTAATTCGGCAAATGAATTAAGAGGCTTGTCAACTCTAGGTTTATCAAATGCCATCGCTGTTTTTTCAGATGCAATCGTTTGTGTTTTAGGTTCTTTGCTTATTTCTTCCTCTTTGTTTTCAAAAGCAGTTAAGTTTCTCTTATTATAACGATTTTCTTTTTGTAAACATTTCTTTAAAGTAGTTAATTCTTCTTTAGATAAGTTATCCATATTAGCAGATAATCGGTCTATTTCACTAATATTTTCTCCTCTTTTAATGAAACGAATGTATACAGCAATGGATTTTCTTAAAGAAGATACTTGATTATTATAATTTTCAGTTACATCTTGAGAAACATTCCTTCTTTTTAATTCTGCTCTAATTTTAGTAATGTTATAATTGATTTTCTTACGTAAATCAACGATTTCTTCTGCAGTAGTGGCGTTTAATATTTGTTCTGTTAAAGATACAATTAAGTTTTGTGCACCAACTGTTGCTTGATATTTTTTTATACTTTTTTCATCATATTCTAAAACAGATAACATTTCATTAGAATATTCTTGGACATCTTCATTATTTTTAAGAATTTGTTCACTAGCTAAAGACATTAATTGTTCATGTTCTTTTTTGACTTTTGCAATTTTTTCGTTCATTTTATTCTTCATTATTTTGTTCCTCCTCTTCTTTTAAAACATCGTCCATGCCTTCAAGGGTGGACATTAATTCAACCAATTCTTTTGTGTCTAATTGGGTTAAATCGATTTGAGATATATCACTATTATTCATAAACTCCCTCCAATTTCTCATTATTGTAGTGGAAAAACCCCTTTTTGTCAATAAATTCGTTATTTCTGGTGATTTGAAGCATTCACCATAATACATTTTTATTCCATCTTTGCATATAATACTATTAGATACTTGACGTACGTAAAAAAGTACGTTATCATGTAAATGAGGTGATTTAGAATGAGTACAATAAATATAACGAACGCAAGAGCAAACTTATATCAATTGGTATCAGATGTTAATGTTGGTTTTAATCCTATTACAATTGTAAATAATAAAGGAAAAAATGCTGTATTAATATCAGAAGACGAATGGAAAAATATTGAAGAAACCTTATTTTTATCAAGTATTCCAGGATATGTGGATAATATTACTAGTATAAAAGAAAATGAAGATTGGGAATCAGCCAAAAAATATGAAAAGGATGAAGAATGGTAAATCTATATACAATTAAGTTTTCTAAACAAGCAGAAAAAGATAAACTAAAACTAAAAAATTCTAATCTTGATAAAAATTGTAAAAACATATTAAATTTAATGATGGAAAATCCTTTTTGTTACCCACCTTCCTATGAAAAACTAACCGGAGAATTATTAGGACTCTATTCTAAGAGAATTAATAGGCAACATCGAATTGTATATGAAGTAGACGAAAAACAAAAAGAAATTCATATTATTAGAATGTGGACTCATTATGATATGATAACTCTAAAATAAAAAGTAACCTACTTACTAAATAAGGTTACTTTATTATTTTTATCGATAGATAAAAGAGTGATGCTTTCTACATCGAGATTTTTATCTTTTAAATATTTGGTTAGCCAATTTCTTGTTTTCTTGGCTTTTTTCAGTTCATTGGTATTTAAAACACCATCCACAATAATTAAATGATTTAAGGTTTGTTTTTTACTATTTTTTTGTACCGTATTTTTTAAATCATTACTGGTAAGAGGTTGAGAATTTCCCTTTAGAAGAATGGAAATATCTCCAGAAGGTTCTAGAACAGCGCATTCAAGTTCATTAATATCGAAACAACCTTTCAAACGACAATTTTCTAGAACTTTGGCAACACTTAGTTTGGCTGTTTCTAAATTTTGATAATTAAAATTATTGTTTTCAAAAAGAACCAGAGGTTCACCATCCATGATTTCTTCTACTTTGTGATTGTGATAAGAAAGTAAAGAAGAGAGATAACCAATAGTTCCAAATAAAATGAGAGAAAGAATGCCATCTGCTAAAGGCGTATCTAAACTAATAATGGTGTCTGCTGCTATAGAACCAATTGTAATACTTAAAACGTAATCATATAGAGTCATGTTTTTAATTTGTTTTTTACCAAGAAGTTTTACTATAAGAAATAAAACAATAAACATAATAATTGAACGAGTTATAATTTCCATTTTACTTCACCTAAAATTAGTATGTCCTGTTTATTATAAAATATAATTTTTTTGTGAAATTTGACAAAAGAGGGAAAAAGTTGTAAAGTAGGGACTCGTAATTTCTATTTTTAGATAGAAAAGGGGGATAAATATGAAAAATAATAAAATACATCCAATGCAAAAATATAAGGAAGTTTCCAATGAAGAGATTGTTTCTTCTATCTTAAACACTTATAAAAAGATTAAGAATGGGGAGATTCTTGCTAAAGAAGATTTACAAAATATCAAAAATTTTTATTCTTATTTGGTTATCAATAATGCTATAGGGATGCTTAGTATCTATCACAAGAATCTTGCTTATCAAGAAATGCAAAGATATGTAGGAAATTTTTCTTATCCTGCAGAAGTACAAAAAGTTTTTTTAGAGCAATATTTAAATTTGCTAAAGGATAAGAAAGAAAGTACCGAAGATACTTTAAAATTTGCTTAAAAGTGTAGTTTTCATAACTGCATTTTTTTTATGAGTTGGAACTTTTCTTTCTTTTTAAACGGGAACGTATTATAATTGTAGATAGAAAGTAGTGAATAGAATATGGATTTTACAGATAAAGTTGTTTTAGTAACAGGTGGAACAAGAGGTATAGGGTTGGAAACGGTTCGAGTGTTTTGTGAACATCACGCGAAAGTTATTTTATTTGGTTCTAGAGAAGAAACCGTTAGAAAAGCAATTGAACAATTAGAAAGTGAAGGAAAGCAAGTTTCTGGCTATTATCCTAACTTAAATCATTATGAAGAAGTGGAAAAAACAATACAAGAAATTATAAACAAATACCATAAAATTGATATCCTTATTAATAATGCGGGAATGTCTGCAAATAAAAAGATTGAAGAGACCACTTCTAAAGAATTTGTGGATATTATGAATTTGAATGTGAATGCTGTGTTTCATATGTCAAAAGCTGTAATCCCCTTTATGAAAGAACAAAAAAGTGGGGTAATTTTAAATACAAGTTCAATGGTAAGTATTTATGGACAACCTTCAGGGGTTGGGTATCCGGCATCAAAGTTTGCTGTTAATGGTATTACAAAATCTTTAGCTCGTGAACTTGCTCCTTATCATATTCGTGTCAATGCCGTAGCGCCTGGAATCATTAAAACCGATATGGTGGAAAGTTTGCCAGAGGAAATGATAGAACCTTTAATAAAATCGATTCCTTTGGGAAGAATTGGAGAACCTGTGGATATTGCGAATGCCTTTTTATTTTTAGCAAGTGATATGGCAAGTTATATTACAGGAGTTATCTTACAAGTGGATGGAGCAGCAAGAAATTAGTAGGAAAGAAAACACAAAAAAATCAAAGCATCTTATAGAATGAACTTTGATTTTTTTTAGGTATTATTGGTAATACAATAGAGATACTTGATTGTTTAGTGTTGTTCCAGTGATATTGTAGCAAGCCATAGAACCGCTTGTTTTATCGTAAACAAATTGTTCGGAGGCTGGTGCACTGGTTCCAGCAGCCACAAAGACATTTATTCTTACTTGAGAACCATCAGGTATGGGAGAATCATGTAATAAATCGACGGTTCTTTCGGCAAATTGTAAAACATCTCGGTATCCCGGGGTAAACCAAGTTTTCCAACTGGCCTCATAACTTACGTCGCCTTTGTCGTCGGTTTGTTTTTCACGATATTCAATTACGATTTGAGCAACAAAAGCGCCACCATTTAAAAGTTTAAAGTAACGGACAGATTTCATTATTCTTCCTCCTTTGCTAGAGATACTGTATATTGATATAGGTTTTCAAATTCCGAATCAAATACGGGAGATAATAAAACATTTGGTATTTTTAAAGTAGTGGATGCACCATTTAAACCAACAACCGTTTCATTGTCTTCTAAAACCCATGGGCCACCTGAACAACCGGTAAGCATACGATTTCCTGGTAGTCGCCATAAGTTATTTCCGGATTTACTGACAGAGCCATTAATGAAAACCATTTGAGCACCTTCAAAGAAATTACCTGGATAACCAAATGCATTGACTGTTTTGTTTATTAAATCCATATTGACAGCATATTGAAGAGGTTTGGAAACATTTGAATTGGTTGCCAGAATAGCAAAAGCATAATCCCATCTACGACTTTTTTCTTTTACCCAATTTTCTTTTAAAACGATTTTTTTAAAAGCAATATCTTCTGCAGAAGATTCTCCAGAATAGCAACGGGAAAAAAGAAAGTTTTCCGCGATGTCTCCTGTTTTACTATCTTGAACGCAATGAGCGGCGGTTAAAAGGATGTTATTTTGTCCTACGATACTGGCACTTCCCACAAAGTCTTTGTTGTCTAAGGTAAAAAATAATTTCCCGGCGGCTTCAAAAGGCCTTTTGGATAAGTCAGCTTCTTTGGGTTCAGTTGTGGCAGCATTTTCTCCTTCTACCAGACCAAGCGTTGGTTCAAATAAAGTATCAATCGCAATGGCATTCTTTTTACGGTCCGGTGTCCAATAACTTAGAATTTGTTCTGGTGACAAATCAAGATTGTCTATTTCAAAGGTGTTTACATTCGATAAATTGTTATTCATTACTTTCCTCCTACTATTTATCTAATTACATTATATCGTGGCCTTTTTTCAAAAACAATTTTTTTAAAAGAACTTTGTCGTTTTATTGTCATGAAGGTTAGAAATTGGGGAATAAAAATGCTTATGAAACAATAAATTTTGTGCTATAATGAATCCGTTAAGCAAAAAATTTTAAGTCTTGAATCAATGAGTAGCATTTGATGCGTAAGTCCAATTGAATTTGGCTTACGTATTTTATTTGCTTTGATTTAGAGGAGGAATTTTTGTGAAAAAACTTGATTTAGAAAAGGATAGTATTCCAAAATTGATTCGGAAATTTGCGATTCCTTGTGTTATTAGTATGATTGTTGCGGCTCTTTATAATATTGTCGACCAAATCTTTATTGGTTGGAGTGATGCTGGAGCATTTGGGAATGCTGCTACAAATATTGTTTATCCTTTTACAGTGATTGCACTTGCTTTTGCACTTTTAATTGGAGATGGAGCTGGCGCTTTTTTTACTTTGTCTTTGGGAGCGAAAAAGAAAGAGAAAGCAAACCAATCTGTTGGTAATGGATTAGTGCTTTTAATCCTTTTTTCTCTTGTTCTTACTTTGTTGGGTTTACTTTTTCAAAATCAAATCTTATGTCTTTTTGGTGGGAATCCTCATGAAGTAGAGTGCTATACCTATGCTCATGCTTACTTACGTATTATTTGTTATGGTTTACCGTTTTATATGATTGGTCAAGGTTTAAATGCTTCGATAAGAAATGATGGAAGTCCTAAGTATGCCATGTTTGCTACTTTAGTTGGAGCGATATCCAATATTATTTTGGACCCTATCTTTATTTTTGGTTTTCAAATGAGTGTTTCCGGTGCTGCACTTGCTACAATTATTGGTCAAATTCTTACCTTTATTCTTAGTATACTTTATTTAAGAAAAGCTAAGTCTTTTGAAATCAATAAAGAGTCTATAAAAATGAATAAAGAAGTAGTTGAAAAAATCCTTTCTTTAGGACTTGCTTCTTTAATTACCCAACTTGCTATAGTCATTATTATTGCAGTTGCAAATAACTTGGTAGCAAAATATGGCTATACTACTCTTGCTAAAACGGGAAATGCATATGGTGTGATTACTCCCCTTGCTGTAATTGGAATATGTATGAAAGTATTTGGAATCGTTGTTTCAATTGTTATAGGGGTATCTTTAGGGGCTATGCCAATTGTTGGTTATAACGAGGGAGCTGGCAACCAAAAAAGAGTCAAAGAAACGATTCGTTTTGTGCTTTTCATTAATTTTATAATTGGAACGATTGCTTTTTTACTTTTTCAATTTTTTCCTAATGCGATTATCACGATTTTTGGAAGTAACAATACTATGGAATACATAGAATATGCCCAATATTGCTTAAGAATCTTTTTGGGAGGTATCATACTCACTTGTTTAGTGAAATCTTTATCTATTCTGTTGCAATCAATGGGAAAAAGTTTTTCTTCCACTTTACTAGCTCTTTCAAGAGATGTCCTCTTTTTTGTTCCGACGATTCTTTTCATAGCAAGTAAAAGTCATAGTGTTGTTACGATGCTTTGGAGTTCTGTTGTTGCAGATGTTTTCTCTTTTCTTTTAGGTATTTTCTTATTAAAAAAAGCTCTTAAAGAGCCTAAATAAGAAATGCAACTAAAAGTTGATTGTTGGGGATTGAAACGAAAGGTCAGATGTATGGTAACAACAACGAATAAAAATGAAGTAGTTTTATAAGCAGACCATTTTCGGTTTGCTTTTTCTATTTAAAAAATGCTGTTGTTAAACAAATGTTCTTGTTATATAATAATTTTATAAATTAAATGAAAGGTAGGGGTTAATAATGAAAAATGAAATTATATTATTTGAAAATCAAAATGTTAAGTTAGAAGTCAATATGAAAGATGAAACGGTATGGCTATCTTTAGAACAAATGGCTAAATTGTTTGATAGGGATAAATCAGTTATTTCTAGACATATCAAAAATGCACTAGAGGAAGAATTAGACAATGCAGTTATTGCAAATTTTGCAACAACTGCAAAAGATGGTAAGACATATCAAGTAGATTACTATAATCTTGATATGATAATTAGTGTTGGTTATCGTGTAAAATCCAAGAATGGTATTGTTTTTAGAAAATGGGCAACTAATATTTTAAAAGATTATATGCTTAAAGGCTATGCTGTTAATCAAAAAAGATTAGAATATTTGGAAAAAACTGTTAAATTGTTAGATATTGCTAGTCGAGGGAATGACAACTTAATAGGTAACGAAACAAAAGAAATATTACAAGTCATAAATGAATACTCTAAAGCACTTGATTTGCTAGACGATTACGACCATAAAACTTTAAAAAAGATACATGGTCAAAAAAGTGAAAAAATTATTACTTATAAAGAATGTATGAATATAATAGACAAATTGAGATTTAATAGTGAAAGTAATTTGTTTGCTTTAGAAAGAAATCATAATTTTAAATCTATAATAAATGATATATATCAATCTTTCGATGGTAAAGATGTTTATCCGACTATTGAAGAAAAAGCAGCGAATCTACTTTATTTAACAGTTAAAAATCATGCATTTATAGATGGTAATAAAAGAATTGCTGCAACTATATTTATTTACTTTTTACAAGTTAATGAGATACTTTACAAAGAAAATAAGCAAGTTATAGATAATAATACTCTTGCTTCTATAACTTTATTAATAGCAGAATCTAACCCAAAAGAAAAAGATATATTAATTGACTTAGTAATGAACTTTTTAGTTTTAAAATAGAATGATTAAAATATAAGGTTACTTTTAGCAATAGAGAAACTAGTAAATAAATAAAAGGAGAAAACAAATGAAGGTAGAAAATTTACGTGATTTCATTTTGTATCAAAGTGAAAATACAAATAAATCTATTGAAGTTTTATATGACAATGAAGATTTTTGGTTAACGCAAAAAACGATGGCAGAGTTATTTAATGTTAAAGTTAATACAATTAATTATCATTTAAAAGAAGTGTTTTCTAATAATGAATTAAATGAAAATTCAGTTATTCGAAAAATTCGAATAACTGCTACAGATGGGAAAGATTACAATACAAACTTTTATAGTTTAGATGCTATTATTGCAGTCGGCTATCGTGTGAATTCAAAGGAAGCCACAAACTTTAGAATATGGGCAACGAATACTTTAAAGGAATATATCAAAAAAGGATTTGTATTAAATACCGAATTATTAAATAATGAAACAATAGCTGAAATAGCAAATAATCATAATGTATCATCAGCACAAGTAATACTTCGTTGGAATTTACAAAAAGGTGTTGTTGTAATACCAGGATCTTCTAATCCAAATCATATTAAAGAGAATACTGATATTTATAATTTTCAATTAACTGAAGATGAAATGAAAGAAATAAATGATTTAGATAGAAATGAAAAACATGATTGGTATTAAATAAGTTTAAGGAGGTTAAAATAATATGAATAAAAAGATAATAACTTTCATTGTTGCAATCGTAGTAATTGTAGCAGTAGGAATAGGGGTTTGGGCTGTAAGTTTTAATAATAAACCTGAATCCAATCATAATTCAAATACCAAAACAACTGAAAACGGGAATAGTAATGAAACTCAAGAAAAAAATACAACTGCTCATGATAGTGAAAAAACGAATGATAAAAAAGTTGCCATCATTTATTTCTCAGCAACCGGTACAACTAAAAAAGTAGCAGAATATATTAAAAATACAACAAATGGTGACTTATTTGAAATCATACCTAAAGAAAAATACACCGATAGTGATTTAAATTATGGTAATGATACTTCAAGAGCCAATAAAGAACAAAATGACTCTAAGGCTCGCCCCGAAATATCAAATGATATAGATGTAGATTCTTATGATATAATTTATCTGGGTTATCCTATTTGGTGGGGAGATGTTCCTAAAATAATTTTAACATTTTTAGATAATCATAATCTAAATGGGAAAACAGTTATACCTTTTTGTACTTCTGGAAGTACAGGAATAAGTGAAAGTTTAAATACATTAAAAAATTATAATAAAGATATTAATTGGGGAGATGGAAAAAGATTTGCAGCTAGTGCAACTCAAAACGAAATAAGTTCTTGGATTAAGGAATTAAAATTTTAAGGAGGAATGAATTTATGAGTAAAATTTTAGTAAGTTTCTTTTCAGCTAGTGGTGTAACAAAAGGTGTAGCAAGTAAAATTGCTGATATTACAGGTGGCGATTTATTTGAAATTGAACCTGTAAATAAATATACAAATGAGGACTTAAATTGGAATAATGCAAATAGTAGATCTTCAGTTGAAATGAAGAATCTTGAATCAAGACCAGAAGTAAAAAATAAAGTTTCTAATTTAAGTGATTATGATACTGTCTTAATTGGATTTCCTGTATGGTGGGATTTAGCACCGACAATTGTGAATACTTTTATTGAAGAAAACAATCTTGAAAATAAAAAAATCTATGTATTTGCAACATCAGGTGGCTCAAGTGTAAATAATAGTTTTAATACTTTAAAAAATACATATAGTAATCTTAACTTTATAAGTGCTAAAAGATTTTCAAGTAATGTATCAGAAAATGATGTTACAAGTTGGATTATGTAGGTGATGCTATGAGTATAACGATTAATATTTATTATAAAGGTGAAAATGGTAATGCTAAAAAATTTGCTGAAGAAATGGTATCTAGTGGCATTGTAGATAAAGCTAGAGCCGAAGATGGCAATCTAAAATATGAATACTTCTTTCCTATGGATGATAAAGAAACAGTTTTGCTTATTGATAGATGGAAAAACGAAGAAGCACTAGATATTCATCATAAATCAGAAATGATGAAGGAAATAGCAGATTTAAGGAACAAATATCATTTAAGTATGAAAGTAGAAAAATTTAAGAGTTTGGAGGAGGAAAAATAATGAAAAAACAAACAGCAGGTAGAGAAAAGTTAGGTAATATTGCACCTAAATTTGCCGAATTAAATGATGATGTATTATTTGGTGAGGTATGGTCAAGAGAAGATAAATTATCAGCAAGGGACAGAAGTTTAATAACAATATCAGCCTTATTTGCACAAGGATTATATCCACAATTAAAATCACATTTAGCAATCGGAAAAGAACATGGACTTACCAAAGAGGAAGTTGTTGAAACCGTAACGCAACTCGCATTTTATTGTGGATGGCCTAAAGCATGGAGTACATTCCCTTTAATTGAGGAAGTATATGGAAGTGATGATAAAAATGAATAAGGAAGAATTTGATAAATTAAATGTATTTGGATTAGGACAACCAAATGATGCTTTTGCTGAATATTTTAGTGGACAAAGTTATATTAATATGTTAGCTAAAACAGATAATGGTATAGGTTTTATGAATGTAACATTTGAACCAGGATGCAGAAATAATTGGCATATTCATAAGGCTAAATTTGGTGGAGGACAAGTTTTAATTTGTGTCTCTGGATATGGTTATTACCAAGAAGAAGGTAAGCCGGTGCAAAAACTATCTCCAGGTGATATTGTCGTAATACCAGCAAATGTAAAACACTGGCATGGAGCAAGAAAAGATTCATGTCTTTCACAGGCATAATGACACCAAAAGATAAAACTATTGATTTACTTTATTTTAAAGGAAATATAAATGGAATCTCTATTGATTTAACTTCCTCAAAATATATTGGAAAAGATAATAATTTTGAAATATATGTATCTATTGCAAAATAATTAAATATTTTGCACACGTTCTTTATTTTAATAGATACAAACTTTAAATTATTTAAATAATTTTTTGAATTAGCAGTTAAGAGGTATGTTTAGTTACATATCTTTTTTAATATCCAAATATAGAAAGAGAGGAATGATATAATGAATTATGGAATATTTAGAAGTCAACCAATAATGACTATCAATGATTTAGCACAAATCGGATCACACAATAAAAGAGAAAAGAAAGCGTATAAAAGTAATAAAGATATTAAGTTAGAATTAACAAAAAATAATATTGAATTAGTACCCTTAACAGAAAAGTATGTTAAGGGTTT
>CANRJW010000034.1 GCA_947631035.1 uncultured Bacilli bacterium | reverse complement strand
TAAAAAAGAAAGGCATCCATCATGACATCATTAAACCTTACACACCTAAACATAATGGTAAGGTTGAACGAAGTCATCGAAAGGATAACGAACGGTTTTATAATTGCCATCGCTTTTATTCATTAGAAGATGCCAATCAACAGTTGCAAGTTTATTTAAGGCAATATAATAATTTCCCTATGCAACCGTTGAAATGGAAATCTCCTAATGAATTGCTTCGTGATTATTTTAATAAATTAAAATAATCTATCGTTGGTTTGTCGTGACTCTGTCACTTTTGTTTGACAAACCTACAATAGAGAAAAGTAAAGCAAAAATAGAAACTTGAAATGGCTTCTTTTTTTTGCTATAATGAATTTGCTTTTAAAAAACTTTTTTTAAAAAATATTTTTAATTGAGAAAGAAGAGATTTATTTATGAGTAAAATAAAAATTTTTAGTTTGGGTGGATTAGACGAAAATGGTAAAAACACCTATGTAATTGAAATTGATAAAAGTATCTTTATTTTTGATTGTGGTCTTAAATATGCGACTGGAAATATGCTAGGGATTGATTATATTATTCCAGATTATGAATATTTAATTAAGAATCAAAAGAGAATTAAAGGAGTTTTTATTACCCATGGCCATTATGAAAATATGGGTGGATGTGCCGATTTAGTTAAGAATATTCCTGGAATTCGTTTGTTTGCTACTAAATTTACCAAGTATGAACTAATAAATTCCGGAGTACCAGAGAAAAATATTATTGAAATTACCCCACATAAAAAGTTGAATTTTGGAAGTGTGAGTATTTTTCCTATTACGGTTTCTCATAGTTGCCCAGATGCGGTTATGTATGTCATTAACACGAAAGATGGAGCGATTTGTTATACCGGTGACTTTATTATCGATGCAAAAATGACGGGACATTATGATATGGATTTAGGTCGTATTGCTTACGTTGGAAAACAAGGTGTTTTGTGTTTGCTTTCTGAATCCACCTTTTCCGACCATCCTGGACATACATCTCCAAGCCATCGATTGGAAGACTTCTTTAAAGATATCGTGAATAAATATGAAAAACGTTTGCTTTATTTAGTTTTACCAACCCATCTTTATACCATTCAAGATATTTTTAATAGTGCCTTAAATAAACATCGTAAGATTGTTTTGATGGGAAAAACTTTACAAAATGTTGTCGCTTTTGCTAAAAAAGAAGGCTATTTAACCTTCCCAGATGATTTACTAGGAGATTTATCCAATATCGAAGATGAAGACGCCATTTTACTTTTGTGTGATGACAAAGAAAATCCCTATGCTTCGATTAGCAAAGTTATGAATGGGTATGATCGCTATATTACTTTAAAACCAACGGATACGGTTATTTTTGCTGAACCAAGATATGATAGTAATGAAAAATTATTAGTGAAAATCGAAAATGAACTCGCTATGTTTGGTTGTCGTATCATTTCTATTCCAAAAGATAAAAATATCTTGCATCATGCTTCTAGTGAAGATTTAATGCTAATGTTAAAACTTACGAATCCAAAATATTATATGCCTGTTAAAGGGGAATATCGTTATCTCGTTTTAAATGCAGATTTGGCTTATTCATTAGGTATACCTCGTGAAAATATTATTTTAAAACAAAATGGTGATATTGTTACCTTTGAAGATGGAATTTTACAAGATACGATGGAACACTTAAAAGTAAATGAATGCTTAATTGATGGAAAATCGAGTGATGATGTTGGAGAACTTGTGATTAAAGACCGTGAAATGTTAAGTGAAAATGGCATTGTTTTAATTAGTGCAACACTAAGTAAAAAAACGAAAAAATTATTGGTAGGACCGGAAGTAACCACAAGAGGATTTATCTATGTCAAGGACTCGAAAGAAATCATTCATGAAATTAAAAGAATATCAGAAGAGATTATTACTCACAATATCGTAGAGAACTTTGTCGATTTTAATAAAATAAAGACGGAAATTCGTACGGAATTGAGTAAATATTTATATGAAGAAACGGAATGCAAACCAATGATTATTGCAGTAGTGCAAGAGGTATAATCTTTTTTAAATCATCCATACTAGAAATGGGTGATTTTTTAATGAAAGAAAATAAGAATATTCATTTTTTAAACGACATTTATAAAATTGTGGAAATGGGAATTATTGGCATTAATGATGTAATTGATAAAACAAAAAAGGCCAAATTTCGCGACTTACTTGAACATCAAAGAGATGAATATCGTGAGATTCTAAAAGAATGTGAAACTTTATTTATTTCTTATGGTGCCCAAGAAAAGGAATTAGGATTTATGACCAAAATGAATAGTTTTATGATGAGTGAAATGAAAATTCGTAAAGGCGATGAAGACGATGCCATTGCCAAGATGATGATTGAAGGAACTCAAAAAGGAATTTCTCGCATCGAAACCATTTTGAATACTTATCCAACAGATGATGAAGAAGCAAAAACTTTAGCAGAAAAGTTAACTGATACTTTAAAGCATAATATTGAAGATTTAAAAATATATTTATAGTAGACATTAAATAGAGAATATTTAATGTTTTTTAATGCATATTTTGCTATAATACTTAAGGAAAGAGAGTTACTATGAAAAAAATAATTCCCAATATACTTACTTTATCTCGTATTTTTTTTATTCCCTTTATTGTTTATTTTGGCATAAAAAGAAAATTTCTTATATTGCTTCTATTAACCGCTTTGGTAGCCTTCACCGACTATTTAGATGGTTATTTTGCTAGACGATTTCAAGTAGAAAGTGAATTTGGGGCAAAATTAGATGCAGTTTGTGATAAGCTTTTGGCTTTATCTTTATTGCTTCTTCTTTTCTTTTTTCATCATTTTTTCATCTATATTTTTATTTTAGAAACCTTGATTGCCAGTTTTAATCTATACACTTTTTATAAGACACATATAGTGCAATCTTTATTGATTGGTAAAATCAAAACTTGGTTTATTTTTATAACGATTCTTTTAGGATACATCGATATTTTATGGCCGAAGGTTATTCCTATTCGTCTTTTTATCTTTTTAACCCTTCTTTTGCAATTCTGTAGTTTAATCGAATACATCGAAAATTATAAAAACAATTCTAAAAAAAAGGAAAAAAAATTAAATAAAGAATATTTAGAAATTGTTAGACCTATTTTAGAAAATGAAGAATTTTTAAAAAGGAAAAGTTTTCCGCATCACTATAAAGAAAGTGTCTATGATCATGTTTTACGTGTCTCTTATGATTGTTATAAAATTGGCAAGAAATGGCATTTAGATTATCGCGCTTTAGCGATTGCAGGATTGCTCCATGATTTTTATGAAAAACCTTGGCAAACGGATTTTGAAAAAAGACCTTTTTTTCAGAAACATGGTTTTACCCATGCCGAGAATGCTAGATGTAACGCCTTAAAGTATTTTCCAGAATTTATGAATGAAAAAATTGCAAGTATGATTAAAACCCATATGTTTCCTTTAAATAAAAAACTCCCCAAATACAAAGAAAGTTGGATTTTAACTCTTGTAGATAAAGCCGATTCGATTGATTTTTTATTTCATCCTTTAATGCTTTCCCAAGCCGTTCGTAAAGGAATTGAAAAAAAGCAAAAAAAGTGTTCAAAATAAGCACTTTTTTTCTGAAATTTTTGCTATAATAAAGATAATGCAACAGGGGAGGGGAAAAATATGTATGTACCACTTAAAATAACATCGGATTATAGTTTACTAAAAAGTACCATACGTATTGATGATTTAATTTCTTTTTTAAAAGAAAAAGAAATTCCTGCCTGTGCTCTTGTCGATGAAAATTTATATGGGGTTATGGAATTTTATAATAAATGTAAGCAAAATGATATCCAACCAATTATTGGTTTAGAAATAGTGATACAACAAAAACCAATTTATTTATATGCCAAGAATTATCAAGGTTATCAAAATTTATTAAAAATTCATACGATTAAGACCGAAAGAGAAATCTCTTTTGTGGATTTAGAAATTTATGCTTCTTCTTTAATTGTGATTCTTCCTATGCAAACGATTGCGTTTTATCAAGAACTTACTTCTATTTTCCAAGAAGTTTATATCGGCTACCAAAATGAATATGAAAAAACGCATGCTTTATTAAGAACACAAAATATCGTTTTTCTAAATGAAATACGTTCTTTAACCAAAGAGGATACTTTTTATTTAGATTATTTGAATCAAATTCGCCTGGATGTCAAAGAAAAAGCGTATGAGAAAGAAAACTTTTCGCAAAATTATTTTTTAGAAGAAATTCCCGAAAGCGATGCCAAAACCACTCTTGCTTTTGCTAATCTTATTAATCTAGAGATTCCTAAGAATGTTAGTCATATTCCCACTTATGATAAAACAATTGAGGATTCTTATCTCTATTTAAAAAATTTAACGAATAAAGGGCTTAAAAAACGTTTAAATGACGCAGTGCCCCAAGAATACACGGAACGCTTAAATTACGAACTCGAAACCATTCATAAAATGGGATTTGATAATTATATTTTGATTGTCTACGATTATGTTTTGTTTGCTAAAAAAAATCATATTTTTGTGGGTCCAGGAAGAGGAAGTGCCGCGGGTTCATTAGTTTGCTATACGTTAGGAATCACCGATATTGATCCCTTAAAGTATCATTTGTTATTTGAACGTTTCTTAAATCCCGAAAGAGTTACGATGCCTGATATCGATATTGATTTTGATAATACCAGAAGAGCAGAAGTAATTCAATATATAAAAGAACGTTATGGAGCACAAAAATGTGCATCGATTATAACGTTTGCCACCTTAAAAAGTAAACTAGCTTTAAGAGAAGTATCACGTATTTTTGAGGAACAAGATTCTTTTTTTGAAAACTTTATAAAAGAAGTGAGTTCAACACTTTCTTTACAAGAAAATTTAAAGAATCCTAAGATTAAACAAATGCTTGCTAAAAATAAAAATTTACAAAAGATTTATAAAATTGCTTTAAAATTAGAAGGAATTAAGAAAAACATTTCTACTCATGCTGCGGGTGTTGTCATTTCCAATACCAATTTGGACGAAATTATTCCGATTGTTCACCAAAATGACATGAATTTAACCGGAGTCACCATGGAATACTTAGAAGAACTAGGTCTTTTAAAAATGGATTTATTGGCTATTAAGAATTTAACCATTATTTCCAATATTTTAGAATTAATTAAAAAAGATACCGGAAAAGAAGTTTTATTAAATAAAATTGATTTAGAAGATAAAGAAGTGTTGGATTTATTTAAAAGTGGAGATACAACCGGTATTTTCCAATTTGAAAGTTTAGGAATGCGTAATTTCTTACAAAAAGTAAAACCAACGTGTTTTAACGATTTAGTAGCGGTGATTGCTTTATATCGACCGGGTCCAATGGATAATATCAATCGGTATATCAAAGGACGAGAAAACCAAGAAAAAATTGCGTACATCCTCCCAGTTTTAAAGCCGATTTTGGAAGAAACCATGGGCATTATTGTGTATCAAGAACAAGTCATGCAAATCTTAGTTACCGTAGCAAATTATAGTTATGCCGAAGCGGATATCATTAGAAGGGCTATGAGTAAAAAGAAAAAAAATATCATTGAAAATGAACGAGAAAAGTTTATCCATCGAGCGATACAAAATGGTTATGAGAAGCAAAAAGTAGAATTACTCTATGAGAATATTTTAAAATTTGCTGGGTATGGCTTTAACAAATCCCATTCAGTTTCCTACGCTTTAGTTGGGTATCAAATGGCTTATTTAAAAGTAAAATATAAAACCTATTTTTTAACCAATTTACTCAATATGAGTATCGGAAGTGAAATCAAAACCAAAGAATACTTAATCGAAGCTAAACAACATGGTTTAAAAATTATCCATCCTTCTATTAATGAAAGTGAAAAAGAATATTTTGTACTCAATGAAAAAATTTATTTACCTTTTTCCATTATAAAAGGGCTAAGTATGAATTCGATAGAAAGTATCTTAGAGGAACGAAAAAAGGGCGGAAAATTTTTAGATTTTGTAGATTTTACGACCAGAATGATTCATAAAAATGTAAATGAAAAAGTGATAGAAGTCTTGATTTATGCAGATGTTTTTGAAGAATTTGGCAATATAACAACTTTAAAAGAAAATTTAAGTGCAGTTTTAAACTACGCCGAACTAGCAAGTGATGTTGACTCTCCATTACTTTTAAAACCAGTCTTAAAAGAGTATGAGGAAAAAGAAAGTAAAAACAAATTGGAATTTGAAAGTTATGGGTTTTATATTACCAACCATCCAACGAGTATCTACAACGATAAAGATATTATCAAGATAAATACCATGGAAAAATATTTTGACAAATATGTGAAATTGGTGGTATTAATAGAGAGTATAAGGAAAACAAAAACCAAAAATAATGAAGAGATGGCTTTTATCGAAGCTAGTGATGAAACAGGAGTTTCTTCGTTTGTCGTTTTTGCTCGCCAAATGCGTTTATTAGAAGATATAAAAGTCAAAGACATTGTTTTAATTAGTGGACGTGTTACCAAAAGATACGATAAATATCAAGTAAATGTCAATAATATGATTAAAAAATAAAGGAGTAAAAGAAGTATGAGTGATGAATTAAAACGTTTTTTTAAGAGTATTGATTTTTTATATACAGAGGAAGAATTTGTCGAATGCTCTGTAAAAAAGGTTATCTATTTAAAGCAAAAAGACCTTTTTGAAGTGTATATTCATTTAAAAAATGTGTTGCCCGTATCAACAGCAAATGCGTTATTTTTGGCTTCTAAAAATAAAATTAATCATGAAAAAGAATGTATGATTCATTTAGAATATGAGAAAGTTTCCCAAGAAGATGTCTTGCTTTATTTAAAGGAGATTATTAAAGAATTAGTAAAGAAAAGACCTTCTTTGGTGAATTTAAGTGAAGCTATTTTGTCTATAGAAGAAGAAATTATTACGATTGAAGTAGGAACAAAATTAGAAGAACAAGAAGTAAAAAAAGAAGGAAAAAATATTGCATCTCGTCTTTTGTATTATGGCCTTGGAGAATATGAAATTACCAGCAAAGTTAATGAAGAGTTAAATAATGAAGTAAAAAAAGATTTAGAAATGAGTAAGACAAGTGAAATTCCTATTTTTGAAAAAGAAGAAAAAGAAGAGAAAGCTCCTACTATTAGTGGGGAGATTACTTCCATTGCCAATATTTTAGGGGACATGAAAAATGTGATTGTGGAAGCTTATGTGTTTGGAATAGAGACGATGGAACATGAAAAGGTCAATATTATTACCCTAAAAATAAGTGATAAAACCAATAGCTTGCTTGCCAAAATCTTTAAAAAAGATAAAAATGAATATAAAAGTACCTTAAAAGAGTTTAAAGAAGGCAACTGGTATCGCCTGCAAGGGAAAGTGGAATTTGATACCTTTAGTAAAGATTTGGTTTTAAACGTTCGTCATTATGAAGCCATTGATTCGAAAGATAATATTTTAAAAGAACAAACTGATAGACCACGAGTTGAGTTGCACGCCCACACTATGATGAGTGCGATGGATGGGGTAATCGATGCAAAAACACTTGTCAAACATGCCATTAAAATTGGTCAAAAAGCAATAGCGGTTACGGACCATAACTGTGTCCAAGCTTTTCCAGACCTTTATCATGCAGTATGTGATTATAATAAAGGAAAAGAAGAAAGTGAACATTTTAAAGTTTTATATGGAACCGAAATCAATGTGGTAAATGATGACGTGGATATTATCTTTAATAATCAAACTTATAACCTTTTAGAAGATATCTATGTAGTATTTGATACCGAAACAACAGGTTTTTACGCCGGAAGCGACCAAATGATTGAGATTGGGGCAGTCAAAATAGCCAAAGGAAAAATTATTGACCGTTTTGACGAACTAATTGACCCCAAAAGACCTATTCCGAAAAAAATTACGGATTTAACTTTTATCACCGATGAAATGGTAGCAGGAAAAGATTCCGAAGAAAATGTCACCAAGCGTTTCTTAGAGTGGGCAGGAGATTTACCAATGGTTGCTCATAATGCCAAATTCGATATTTCCTTTATGAAAGCCGCTTGCTCCAAATATAATTTAGGGGAATTTGATAAAACCGTATTGGATACTATGAGTATGGCTCGTATGTTGCATCCCGAATGGCCCAATCATAAATTACAAACTTTAACGAAAAAATTGGATATTCCTTGGGATGAAGAAAAACACCATAGAGCAGATTATGATGCCGAAGGAACAGCACTTGCCTTTTACAAAATGGCCAAAGCCCTTTACGACCAAAATGTCAGTACCACCGATGAACTACTAGCCAATATTGATATCGAATCCTTAGTTCGTTTTGCTTATCCATTTCACGCTACAATTATTGCCAAAAATAGAGAGGGACTTAAAAATTTATTCAAGATTATTTCGATTGCCAATACAAAATATTTATATAAAAATGAACAACCGAAAATTCCTCGAAAAGAAATTTTAAATTTACGAGAAGGTTTACTCATTGGTTCTGGTTGTATCAATGGAGAAATTTTTGATAAAGCGGGCAGTAAAGAAGATGAAGAATTAGTCAATATGATGAGTTTTTATGATTACATTGAAGTACAACCGATTAGTGCTTTTTCTCACCTAGTGGGACCTGAAGCGAAATTCCAAACGGTAACACAAGCCGAAGAATATTTAAAACGAATTATCCGTGTTGCTAAAGAAGCTGGAAAACCCGTCGTAGCAACCGGTGATGTTCATAATTTAACCAAAGAAGATAAAATCTACCGTGAAATTATTATTAACCAAAAATTCAACGGAAAATTGCATCCTTTAAAAAGAAAAGGAATTGAAGTACCAAATCAATATTTGAAAACTACAGAAGAAATGCTTGAAGATTTTAAATTTTTAAGCGAAGAGGAAGCCCATGAAATTGTCGTTGAAAATCCTAATAGAATAGCTGAGGCTGTAGAAGAAATTGAAGTCATTATTGATACGCCAAATCCTTTTGCCCCAAGAATTCCTCATTCCGTTGAAACCATGACCGAACTGGTTTACGAAAAAGCCGACCGCTTGTATGGCAATCCTTTACCAATCAATATTGAAGAAAGACTTGCCAAAGAATTGTATGGAGATGCTTTAATAGAAGCTTGTAAAAAGGAAAAACCAGAGGAAAAAGAAGCGTTCTTACTTGTTCATGAAACCATTTTAAAAGGAAAAGATGCTGTAAAAGATATGGTAAAGAAACACCTAGAAGAAGAGGGTACGGACGAGGAACTTGATAAACTAGCCTTTAAAAAACTAGGGGGAATCATTGGAGCCAATTACGATGTAATTTACTTGATTGCCCAAAAGCTAGTAAAACACTCAAACGACGAAGGCTTTTTGGTCGGATCTCGTGGGTCTGTTGGTTCTAGTTTCGTTGCCAACATGATGGGAATTACGGAGGTGAATAGCTTGCCAGCCCATTATCGTTGTCCAAAATGTAAATTAAGTATTTTTAATGATGAAAACGGTTCTGCTCTTGGCGTTACGTATTCTTGTGGTTTTGATTTACCGGATAAGATGTGTCCCAATTGTGGAAGCAAAATGGAAAAAGATGGCCACGATATTCCCTTTGCAACTTTCCTTGGATTTAATGCCGATAAAGTACCTGATATCGATTTAAACTTCTCTGATTTAAACCAAGCAAGCGCTCACGAATATACAAAAGTTTTGTTTGGGGTTGATAATGTCTATCGGGCAGGAACGATTGGAACCGTTGCAGATAAAACAGCGTATGGTTATGTAAAAGGGTATTGTGAAGAAAAAGGCATTATCATGCGTAATATCGAAGTCGAACGTTTAGCAATTGGTTGTACTGGTTGTAAAAGAACGACGGGTCAACACCCAGGTGGAATCGTTGTTATCCCAGATTATATGGAAGTATGTGATTTTACGCCTTTCCAATATCCCGCTGATGACCCAACCCAAAACTGGCGTACAACCCATTTTGACTACCATGCCATAGATGCCGATGTTTTAAAACTAGATATTCTAGGTCATACCGACCCGACCCAACTACGTATGATTCAAGATTTAACCGGGGATGATGTTACCGAAGTTCCCCTAGACGATAAAGCCACCATGGATTTATTTAAAAGTCCTAAGCCTCTAGGAGTTACTAAAGAACAAATTATGTGCGATACCGGTACTCTTGGGGTTCCTGAATTTGGTACACCGTTTACCATCCAACTTGTTAAAGATGCAAAACCCACGACTTTTGCTGAACTGGTAAAAATATCAGGTCTTGCCCATGGAACGGATGTGTGGTTGGGCAATGCTCAAGAATTAATTCAAAAAAATATTTGTCCATTTAAGGATGTTATTGGATGTCGTGACGATATTATGGTTGAGTTAATGAATAAAGGGGTTCCCGCTTTAAAAGCTTTCAAAATTATGGAGTTTGTTCGTAAAGGAAAAGCAGGTAAAGAACCGGAGGCTTGGGCAGAACACGTCAAGACTTTAAAAGAATACAATATTCCCGATTGGTATATTAACTCTTGTCAAAAGATTCAATACATGTTTCCAAAAGCCCATGCCGCTGCATATGTTACCAGTGCCTTTCGTATTGCTTGGTATAAAGTGCATAAACCGCTTATTTATTATTGTACGTATTTTTCTACCAGATTTACGGATTTTGATGCCGAAGTCATGGTAAAAGGCTACGATGCCATTAAGACAAAAATACTAGAAATTCAAAGTAAAGGCAAAGAAGCAACGAATAAAGAAGAATCTTTACTTGAAACATTAAAACTTGCCTTAGAAGCAACCGCTCGTGGAATCAAATTTAAAATGATTGACTTAAAAAAGAGTCAAGGAAAAGACTTTGTGATTGATGATGAAGAAGAAAATGCCTTAATCTTACCATTTGCCAGTTTAGACGGACTAGGTGATGCGGTAGCGACAAAAATCATGGAAGAAAGAAAAGAAAAAACTTTCTATAGTGTCGAAGATTTTAGCAATCGTGGTAAGGTAAATCAATCGACGATTGAAAAAATGCGTACTTTAGGAATTTTTCAAGGCATGCCAGAAACCAGTCAATTAAGTTTGTTTTAGATTTATAAGTGTAAAAGTCATGAATTATGGCTTTTTTTCTTTGCCAAGTTATAGTATAATTTTAAATAGAATAGAGGGATATTATGAAAACGTTAAGTATAGGTAGACTTGTGTATGATGTAAATATTTTATTAGATGGCTATCCAACAGAAGGTAGTGAAAATACAACCAAAGAAATGATTACCTGTAGTGGAGGAAGTGCCAATATTATTGCGTATTCTTTAGGTAGATGGAATGCCGAATCATTTATTTCTGGTGTGATTGGGTATGACGAAACGGGTACAACCATGAAAAAGAATATGGAAGAAAATAAGGTAAAAACCAACTATTTGGAAACCAACTACGATATTAAAACACCGACTTCCTACATCTTCATGAATAAACAAAATAATTCAAGAACCGTGGTATCGACAGCCATTAATGAATTTAATATTAAAAAATATGAATATGATACCAGTATGGATTGTGTTATTGCGGATGGTTATGAATACAACGCTAGTGTGTATGCTTTTAATAAATATAGCAATGCCATTACAATATTAAATGCCAAAACACCTCATAATGGACTTTTGGATTTCTTTAAATATGCGAAGTATGTCGTTTGTTCAAGTGCCGTTGCAGAAGCGATAGCAGGAGAAAAGATTGATTTTAATGCCCCTATGACCATGGCAAACGTTTACAAAAGAATCGTCGATAAATATCCTCATGTTACACTTTTTATTACGATGGAAGGAAAAGGAACCATTTATGCGGTTAATAATGAGATTAAAGTTTTAGCAACCATCAATACAGATATCGTCGATAAGACTGGAGCAAGAGATATATTTGCCGCTATGGTGGGTTACGGAATTACTTCTGGGTATGATATTGAAACGACCATAAGACTTGCTACGATTGCCGAATCTATGTCTAAAAAAACAATTGGTTCTACTTTATCAATTCCACTTCTTAGTGATGTGATTAAATATTATGAAGATAAATTTGGTCCACTTGCTCTTAAAAATGAAAATGTAGAAGGAGTAAGTCCAAATGGAAATACGACTCCAACTCCAACACAAAATGTTGCATCTCCAAATCAAAACATTGCCCTACAAACTCCAACACCTGCACCATCTGTACAACCAGAACTTTCAAATGCTCAAGTAACACCAGCCCCTCAAGCTGTTACTCCACAACCTGTTGGAGTAGCACCTGAAACCCCGAAGGTGAGTGATGAACAAGTTTTAAATAATGTCTTTAATTCTGCACCAAGTGATATGAATACAATGAATAGTGGTAATAACAATGCTCCTTCCGCTTGATAAATATCCAACGCTTGATGTTCATGGAGAAACGAGAGATACGGTTTATACCGTTCTTTATTCTTTTATTAAAGATAATGTCAAATTAAAGAATGAAGTTGTCGTTATTGTACATGGTAAAGGACAAGGAATTTTAAAAAACGAAATACACACTTTATTAAGGAAAATGCCGGAGGTAAAGCACTATCATTTACATTATTGGAATCAAGGTACGACAATTGTTGAATTAAATATTTGACAAAATATGACATTTTATGCTATAATGTACGAGCAATAAGAAAAGTAGACATCAATTTGACATTTTTTGCTTTTTATGCTATACTAAATGCGTAAAAAGAAATAGGGGGAGATTTTAATGAAAGGTTATGTTTTGGATTATATCGATGAAAACGAATATCGTAAACTAGAAAGAGCATTAAAGAAATACAATTCTTTAGCATTTAAAAAGTTAAACTTTGAATATTATCCAGCCTTAAGAAGTGGTAAGTTTGTAGGTGAAATGGTTTCTCAAAATAAAAAGAATGGTACAGAAACTTATGAATTAAAATTACCAAGTGATAAAATGTTTGCTCAAGTACATGGTGAAGTTAAGTTACTTTATACAGTTTACAAAAAGGAAGAAACGGTATTATTAGATTCTATTACACCAAAAGATATTTTATTAGAAGGACATATGTCTGAGCTTGCTACTTATAAAGGTGTTATGATTTCTAAAGCCAATGCTTCAAAAGATAAGTTTAAAATCGATTTATTAAATATGTTACAAGGTAAGTAATTTGCTTATCCTTTTTTTTGACATTTTGCTCAAATGAAAAGTTAAATTTCAGAAAAAAGGATTAAGTAGAATTTGTAAGACTAAATTGGTAGAAATAGTA
>CANRJW010000033.1 GCA_947631035.1 uncultured Bacilli bacterium | reverse complement strand
ATTATCCCTTTTTCTTTTCGAATTAAAGTTGTTAAAAATTGTCTTAAAAGTCCTTATATACTGGGTTTCTAGATTTTCAAAAAAACTTTATATCAAGTACCAGCAAAGGAATTGCCCTTTTGGAAGGAGGAATAAAAAAATGAACCAAAAGCAATACTTTAATCCCCAGTGGGGAAATCCGGACCATTACAAGGGATATTATGTAGATGGAGTTTTCCATTATCTTGATCATAATATTTTTGTAATAAATCCGGAAAATAATCAACAAATAATATGTAAAAAGGAAATAGAAAAATTACGGACGTGCATAAAAAAACCTGAATTATTTGGTCAAACTTTAAAAACATTGTATTCATGTGTTGAGTGGCATAACACAGTTGAAAATGCTATCAATGAATTAAGCATTATGCTTCCATATGGTCTTAATGATAGATTTGTAAGACAATTAAATCTTATTGAGAATATGTATAAAAAAGAAGCTCAACCATACATACCGTTTAGTGATATATTTTCAAGTATTTACAAATCAAATAAAAAACTTAAAGGAATATCACTATTGTGTCCAGAATTAGATAGATTAACAGGAGGACTTCTTCCTGGGACTATTTGTACTATTGCAGGTGCAACAGGTTGTATGAAAACCACCACAGCTGTTAATGTTGCATATCAAGCAATAAAAGAAGGTAAAAATGTATGTTATTTATCTTTAGAAGAAACAAAAGAACAACTATTTTCCAAGTTATTATCAAGAGTTTCAGTTGATATTAATAAAAAATTGGCAGTACAAGATATTATACAGCATAAGTTAGATTCAGAAGATGAAAATATATTATTAAATGAGGTTTTACCTAAACTGAAAAATTTAGAAGGGTCATTCCAAATTATTGACTCTCAAGATTTAATTAATTTAGACTTTTCTACTTTAGAAACTAAATTTAAAGAAGTAAATCAATATATTGTAAGCCAAGGAGGAAATGGTATAGATTTATTGGTCGTAGATCATCTACAAATGTTAAAATTCGGTAATGTTAACGACGATGAATACAAAGTTATGAATAACTATGTAAATTTCTTTAGAAAACAATGCTTATCTTTTTTAGGAGAAGAAAAACAAATTAGTGTAATTTTACTATCTCAAATAAACCGTGAAGGGACAGCATATGCACAAAAACATAATGGAGCATACTTGATACAACATTTGGCAGAAGCATCTGAATTATTAAGAGCATCATCATACATAATAACCGTTTATACGGATGCAATGTCACAGATTACACGGCTTTTAAAAATGGGAGCTATAAAATTAAGAAATAGCCAATTACCAATGGATACTATTCAAGTATTTGCAGATGGAGCTTATTACCAAGTTGGTGATGCACTACCAAAGCAACAAGATTACTCTTTATCGTCAATTTTAGGAAACGATAATCAACCAACTATGGAATACACACAACCAATACAACAACCTGAGTTAATTCAGCCAACTCAACCAACTATGGAATATACACAGCCAATACAACAACCCGAGTTAATTCAACCAACTCAATCAACACAACCAACAACAAACTATACATTAGAAGATATTTTAGGAGGTATCAATTTATGAATCAAAATAGTAAATTAATAGAAGATTTTATGGAAACACAAAAAGTTAAAAGTGGAATAGCACCATTAGACGAATTATTAGATGGTGGTTTCTCTCCTGGTAAAATTATTCAATTATTAGGAGAAACTCAAACAGGAAAGACAACTATTGCATTACAAATTGCATTTAATTTCTGCTTTCAAAATAAACAAGTAGTATATATAGATGCTAAAGGAGATATTGTTTTAGAGCATATTCAACAAATGAATCTTGTTAATTATTACAATAAAGAATTTATTTATAAGAATTACTCAACTTTTAGTGAGACAGAAGAATTTTTAGATAGCTTTATAAAAGCAAACCCACCGGCTTTAATAATAATAGATAGCTTACCAAGTTTAGTGAATGACAGGTGTTTAAAATTAGAAGGAAAAAATAAAATTGATTCCAGTAATACTAATACAAATTCAAACACTAGACCGCTCATATTTCTTATTAATAAATTAAAAAAAGTAGCAAAAGCATATAACATAAATTTATTATTTATTAATGAGTTTAGGAACAAAATTAGTTTAACAACAGGTACTATTAATAAAGCGTTTGGTCCTAAAATGTTAGAAAGTGAATCCAATGTTATTATACAAGTCAAAAAAATTAGCACTAAAAACAAAAAATTTAAAGATTTGTTTAAGACGCTAGAAGACGATTCAATAGGATTTTCAATGGAAATGATTACAATAAAAAATAACATGGTAATTATTCCAAAACAACCTATACCCTATTTTTATGAATTTGGTAAAGGGATTAATATGTTTTGTTCAATTATATTTAATCTTATTCAAGATGGAAAAATAATAAAGAGTGGTGATATTTTCAAATATGAAAATATTACTGCAAAAGGTCTTTTACAGTTTTATAAAGAATTTACCAACTTTTATATTGCTAAATTAAATGCAAATAAAGGAGGTGATGTTTAATGTAAAATCTAAATTAAATATAGTTAGGTCAATCTATGACTGAACCCCCTCAGGTAGGTTCTTTATAACTAATTATAATCCTGAACTAATAAGAAGAAAAATATTAATCTGAGCGTTAAAGCGAAGATTAATAATCATTGGATACGGCTCTAAAATCAGTTATTTTCTGATTTTAGATGCCTATTTCCAAAAAAGGAGAATCAAAAAATGAAAACAAAAATGATAAAAAAAATGTTTCTAAATTCTTGTAATACTCTTGTTTATAAATTAAAATCTGTTAATTTAAGACATAAGGGTAATATTTTATGTATACCTAAATTATATCAAGAATTTTTCTTAACAAAGAAGACCAAACCAAATTTAAGTATACTCACTTTATATCAAGAATATCTTTCATTAAGGAGGAACTCCAAAATGAAAGTAATTGCACGTTTTAAGGAAGATGGGTTACCTATTCAAAAAGTGATAGAAACATTACTATATGAATGTTGTTTAAAAAGTAATTAGTTAGGAGGGATATCTTTGGAAATGTATGATAACTTCTTGCGAGTCGTAAAAGTAATTTATTATATTATTTATGCAAGACTATCAAAAGAAGAACAAGGAAAGAGCAAAGATGAGCAAAGTCGTAGTATAAAAAATCAAATTGAGATTTGTAAAAAATACATTGAAGAAGAAAAAAAAGCATATCCCAATTGTAGATTTATAGAAGTAGCCATTTTAAAAGATGATGGAGTTTCTGGGACTACTTTTGATAGAGAAGACTTTAACAAATTAGTTAACCTTATTGAAAAAAAGCAAGCAAATATGATTATTACTAAAGATTTGTCAAGACTTGGAAGAGACCATATTAAAACTGATGACTATATTGAAAAATGGTTTCCAGAACATAATGTTCGTTATGTTTCCATAATGGAGAATATAGATACATATGTTGATTCTGTAAGCAATGAAGTAGCACCTATTATCAATTGGGGTAATGAAAATTTTGCTAGACAAACTTCTAAAAAAATTAAAAGAACATTTCAAGGTTATCAAAAAAGTGGAAAAAGCACAGGTGGAGAGCCCCCTTTAGGTTACCGAAGAGATCCAAATGATAAACATCACTTTATTATTGAAGAAAAAGGCAAAGAAATAGTACAACGAATATTTAAACTTGCATTAGAAAACAATAGCGTTGATACTATTGCAAAAATCCTTATTGAAGAGAAAGTACCAATTCCAACTTTAATTAAAGGTTATAAAAGAAAATTAGATAAAAATCTTATCGATTTATGGTCTCCTGATACTATTAGAAAGATTTTAAAGAATCAAACGTATTTAGGTTATATGGTTCAAGGTAAAACTACAAAATTAAACCATAAATCAGACAAAATAATACATATACCAGAGGAACAATGGAAGATTGTAAAAAATACTCATGAACCAATAATTGATGAACAAACCTTTGAAAACGTGCGATTAATGTTTAAATCAAACAAAAATAAAACAATTAAAAGTCATGATTATCTTTTAAAAGGGATGATTAAGTGCAAAGAATGTAATCATAGTATAGGTATTCAACATTATAATGAAAGAAAGAAAAACTATACTGTATGTAATTACTACCGTAAATATGGCAGTAAAAAAAATGTATGTACTGCTCACAGATTTGTTTATGAAGAGTTAGAAAAGTTAGTTTTAAAAAATATTAAAGAAGAGTGCTTACAATATGTTGATAGTACCAATTTTGCTGAAAAATTAAAAAATGAAGAGCAAAGTAAACAATTGCAAGAAAACATAAAACTTAACATTAACAAAAGTAATCGAGAAATTGATAAATTAAATAGACAAATAGATAATATCTATAATGATAAACTAGAAGGTATTATTGATGCAGAGCAATATGAAAGAATGACTAAAACCAAAAAAGAGTCATTAGAATATGAAAAAAAGAAGCTTTTACGTTTTGAAGAAGATTTAGAAGCTATTATACAAAAAAATGTAATAGAGCCAGATTACGAAAAAATTGTTAAAGAGTTCTTATCACTTAAAAAGCCAAACAAATTAATGTTACTAAAATTAATTGATGTTATTTATATAAGTGAAGATGGAACAATAGAAATAAACTATAAGGTGCAAAACCCTTATAAAGAAGAAAGAAGGAAAGAAAAATGAAAAATATAGAAGAATATAATAAAGAGGATATTAGTGCGATTAATAAAGAGTTAAAATATTTCAAAAATGGAATAAGTTATCTTGAAGCAACATCTAAAGAATGCTTTAATTGGGGTGGTTTATCAATATGTGATTGTTGTGGAAAAAAAATCTGCGAAAATGGATTTCTAGTATGGATGATTCATAGTTATGTATGTAAGGATTGCTTAAAAAAAATACAAGACTACAAATTAAATGAAGCCGATAAGGAAATACAGCAATATGAGACAGACCCGACTACATATATATGGTATCTTTATCATTTTGACCATAATCTTGCTAAAGAAGTCGATGCCATACAAAGAAAACAATATGAAAATTTTGAAATAGTTGAAATTTGACAAGAGTAAGAATTAATACTTACTTTTTTTATTATTTTTTCCAATATTTTAAACAACTAAATTAATATAAAAAGGATTGATTTTAGTTATTTAAAATGTTCTAAATAGTTGAAAATAAAGGTAAAAATGATATGTGCCACTTTTGATGTAGTCCAGTTGGTCCGGTCGGTCCAATAGGTCCTGTCTCTCCAATTGGTCCAGTTGGTCCAGTTTCTCCAATTGGCCCAATAAATCCCGGAATTCCTTGAGGTCCAGTTGGCCCCGTTGGCCCTGTAGGTCCGGTTGGCCCAACAACGCCACGTGTTCCACCACAACAACAGCTTGGATGATAAGTGCTTTGATATTCGTTTACTAAATTTAAAGCCCTTTGGTAAGATGGATTACAATTATTATTCATTTTTTCCTCCTTTACTCATAATATATGAAATAAAGAAGTTCTCTGTAAGTGTAAATATCTCGTTAGTCTTCCTTTTTTAAATTTTCTAATTCTTTTTGCATTTTTTCAACAGCACTTAATAAAAATTCCACTTCGGGTCTTTGATTTTGATTACTTTTATTGGTATCATCGTATACTCCTTGACCACTTTTACTTTTTTTACTATTGATATTAATATTGGTATTTTCAATTCTAGATTCAATTAATTGTTGTTGGGCAGCATTTGTAGCTAAGTATTGACCAAGAAGTAAGAACCAGTTTCCTAGAGAGTTTTGTTCATTGGCATTTAAGTCATCGATTAAAATAAGAGCAACTGCAATGGCAATTAAATTGTAAGTGGTAGGGTGGATACTAGGAGGAAATTCTTTGCCCATAAACATTTTCCTCCTTTTTATTAATCTTATTCGATAATTTTGAATAGTATTTTTATAAATTCTATGTTATGATTGTTTTAAGCCGATTTAGTACAGTGGTAGTACAGATGCATGGTAAGCATCAGAGGGCAGTTCAATTCTGCCAATCGGCACCAGTTGTTTACTAAGCCTTTAAATAAGGCTTTTTCTATTTATTGTGTGTAATTGACGTAACAATTACGTAACGTTTTTACTTGATATTCGAACGATAAGTCCGCGTTTATTATTCTATAATTTATGATAAAATGACTTTAGTAATTAAGGGGGGAAAATATGAATAATGAAATAATAAAATCAGAGATTAATGTGAACAATAATAAAATTAATGTGCTGAGAATAGGAAATAAAGAATATATTTCTCTTACAGATTTGGCTAGGTACGCTAATCCTGAGGAACCAAAAATTCCTGTTCAAACTTGGATGAGAAATAGAGATGTTATTGCTTATTTAGGATTGTGGGAAAAATTAAATAATGAAAATTTCAAAGGTGTCGAATTCGACGCGTTTAAAAATGAAGCTGGTAGTAATAAATTTAAAATATCACCTCAAAAATGGATTAAAGAAACCAATGCAATCGGAATAATATCTAAATCAGGTCATAAAGAAACTTTATAATATAGTTCGAGTTTTAATATACAAAAAATTATGCTAAAATGATTTTAATAGGTAAGAGGTGGAAAAATGGTTATTAGAAGAGCAAATGAAAACGATGTACCAACATTAAACAATTTTCTAACGCTTTTAATCCAAGATGAAAAACAATATGACCCAGGTGTTGATGAAAATTTTGTTGTGACGAATATGTATGAAAATTATATTGACGATAAAAGTAAATTAATTCTAGTAGCTTTAGAAGAGAATCAAATCGTTGGTTACTTATATGGAATTATAAAACCAATGGATGGAACTTATAAATATAAAGTGGCTAAATTAGATGCTTTATATGTGGAGGAGTCGTATCGTAATTTAGGAATTGCTTCTGCGTTAATAGAACAATTTAAAACCTGGACGATAGAACAGAATGCTCGTAAAGTAGAAGTAAATGTCTGGAGTAAGAATACCAAAGCAAAAACTTTATATGAAAAAGCAAACTTTAAACCAGGCAGTGAAACTTTGATTTTGGAAAATTTTTAAAAATATTAGGGTTAAGAAATGGAGTCGTGAAAATATGAAAACAGTGAATAAAAAAGAAATTGTTAAAATGTTATTAAATCAAGATATTGATCAAAAAAGTGAAGAAGAACTTTTAGATATGCTCGTCGATAATCCGATTAGTGTCGATGTTGATAAAATGGAAGAAGCAAATATGACATTCGGAGATAAAGTAGCAGACAAGTTAACGGAAATTGCAGGTAGTTGGAAATTTATTATTGGATTTTCCTTGTTTTTAATTGGATGGATTGTTTTAAATGGTGTTCTTTTAGCACATGCAGTAGATCCGTTTCCTTTTATTCTATTAAATTTGGTTTTATCTTGTGTAGCAGCATTGCAAGCGCCCATTATTATGATGAGTCAAAATCGTCAAGCCAAAAAAGATAGTTTAAGAAATAAGAATGATTATAAAACGGATTTAAAAACAGAATTAATTATTGAAGAATTACATGACAAAATTGATGAAATTTTAAAAAGACAAAAAAGAATAGAAAAAGAAATAGAGGAGTTAAAAAACAAATAATACATAAACCTCTTTTTTTTTCGCACATTAATAATGGTGAAGTCTATGAGTAGTTTATGGGAAAAAGATTTAAATAGAGTAAGTCGACCAAAAATAGAAAAGGATAGAGAAGTAGAAACCCTGATTATTGGTGGAGGAATTACCGGATTAACTACACTTTATTTTTTACGAAAACAAAAGAATACGATTTTAGTAGATGCGAGTTTGTGCGGAAGTGGTGTTACTTTAAATACGACCGGAAAGTTAACCTACTTACAAAATACGATTTATACGGATTTAACCAATAATATCGATTATGAAACAGCGATTAGTTACTTAAAAAGTCAAAAGCATGCGATTCAATTAGCAAAAGAAATTATTGAAAAAGAGCATATAAATTGCCATTTAGAACAAGTGGATTCTTTTGTGTTTACGAATAAGAAAAAAGAAATTAAAAAATTAAAGAGTGAAAAAAAGTTTTTGGAAAGCCAAAACATCAAAGTAAATTGGCAAGAAAAAAAGGATTTTTGTTCTATTTCTGTTTCGGATACGTTTGTGTTTCATCCTATCAAATATACAAATGCCCTAAAAGAACTCTTAAAAAATCAAATTTATGAACAGACGAAAATCGTTAAAATCAAAAAGCATCACGGAAAGTATGTTTGTTATGGTAAAAATTTTAAGATTGTAGCCAAAAAAGTTATTGTGGCTTGTCACTATCCATTCTTTTTTTATCCTTTTTGTTTACCCTTAAAATCTCATATTGAAAAATCTTATATCATAGCTAAAAAGACTGATAAAAATCCAAAAGTATCAGGGATTACGGTATCCAATCCTGCTTTGTCTTTTCGTTTTTATGAAGACAAGAAAAACTGTTATCAAATTTGTTTAGCACGTAGTCATAAAACAAGTAAAGAGCAAAACGATGGGAAAAACTTTCAAATTGTAAAAGAAAAATATCAAATAAAAGATAGTGATATCGCTTTTGTTTGGAGTAATGTGGATATTATTACCGGAGATAAACTGCCCTTTATTGGAGAAATCAAAAAGAATTTTTTAATTGCGACGGGTTTTAATACGTGGGGAATGACCAACGGCATCTTAGCAGGGGAAATACTTAGCAAAATCATTTTAAAAGAAGATGTTCCTTTTCAAAATCTCTTTACATTAAAAAGAAGTAATTTTTATCAAATCAAAAGTTTCTTTGGCAATATGCTTGGTAGTGTCGTTTCTTTTATAGGAAGTAAGAAACACCAAAAAGCATGGTATCATGAAAATCCTATCTTCTTAAAAATAAAAGGAAAAAGTGTGGGCATTTATACAGACGAACATAAGAAAAAACACTTTGTTTACACAACATGTCCACATATGGGATGCAGTTTAATTTTTAATGAACAAGAAAAAACTTGGGATTGTCCTTGTCATAGTTCTAAATTTTCTATTGATGGAAAATGTCTAAAAGGGCCAAGTACAAAAGATATACAATATAAGGAATAAAAATGATATACTAGTCTTAGGTGAAAAGCGATGAAGTTAAGTAATGAATGGAAAGACTATGAATGTATTGATGCGGGTGGTGGAGAAAAATTAGAACGATTTGGTGCCTATGTTTTTCGTAGGCCTGATCCTCAAGCCATTTGGGATGTTTCCTCATACGATGCTTGGAAAACGGTGGATGGTTTTTATCATCGAAGCAGTGAAGGCGGAGGACATTGGGAGTTTAAAACCAAATTACCAGAATTTTGGACCATTTCCTATAAACATTTAACATTTAAGGTAAGTCCCACCAATTTTAAACATACTGGAATCTTCCCAGAACAAGCCACTAATTGGGATTTTATTATGGATAAGATAGAACATGCTGGTCGAGAAATTAAAGTTTTAAATCTATTTTCGTATACCGGATGTGCCACTATGGCTGCAGCAAGTCGTCACGCGAAAGTGGTTCAAGTGGATGCCTCACGTGGTATGACCGATTGGGCCAAAGAAAATATGCGTTTGTCTCATTTAGAAAACGAAGAAATTCATTTTATCGTTGATGATTGTATCAAGTTTGTCGAAAGAGAAATCAGACGTGGCAATAAGTATGATGCCATTATTATGGACCCGCCAAGTTACGGAAGAGGACCAAATAAAGAGGTTTGGAAATTTGAAAAAAACATTTATAACCTAATCGATTTATGTATGCAAATCTTATCGGATAATCCCTTATTTTTCTTAATTAATTCTTATACTACAGGGATTTCTTCTCTTGTCTTAGAAAATATTTTAAAAACAACGATTTTAAAAAAATATCCAAGTGGAAAAGTAAACGCTGGAGAAATAGGACTTCCTATAACAAGAGACAACTTAGTGTTACCGTGTGGTATTTACGGAGTATTTACAAATGATTAACATTTTATATGAAGACAATCATCTTTTAGTGGTAGAAAAACCAATAAATGTATTGGTACAAAGTGACGATACCAAAGATGAAGATTTACTAACCATGCTAAAATCATACCTAAAAGAAAAGTATCAAAAACCCGGAAATGTCTATTTAGGATTGGTGCATCGCCTTGACCGGGTAGTGGGAGGTGTTATGGTTTTTGCCAAAACTTCCAAATGTGCTAGTCGCTTGTCTAAACAAGTTTTGGACCATACATTCAAAAAAACGTACTACGCGGTTTTATGTGGAACTTTAAAAACGAATGGACACCTAGAAAACTATCTTGTTAAGAATGAAAAAACAAACACTTCTTATGTCAGTAATCAAGGAAAACTCTCTCTTTTAGATTATGAAGTGATGGCAAGTAAAAATAACTATACATTGGTAAAAATTAATTTACAAACCGGTAGACACCATCAAATACGTGTACAATTTTCCCATATTGGATATCCTTTGTATGGCGATGCTAGATATAACCCAAATTATAAAGTCGGAGAACAAATTGCTCTTTTTGCGAGTTCCATCACTTTTTTACACCCCGTTACCAAGGAATCTTTAACGTTTACGCTTCCACTTCCGAAACGTTTTCCTTATACTTTGTTTGAATAATTCTATTTTTCTTTTCATACTTTTATTAGGTGATATAAGTGGAATACAAAGTAAATCTTCCTTATCCTGAGATAAAAGTAGAACAAAAGAATCCCCAAATTGCCCAGATGCTTTTAAATTCCTATGCCGGAGAGGTCTCAGAAGATACTGCCATCCACGATTATATCTTTCAAATGATGTTGTTAGAACACCCCGAATACAAAAGAGTTTTAAAAGGGATTGCTATTGTTGAAATGCATCATTTAGAAATTTTAGGTAATCTTATTTATCAACTCGGTTTAACACCTGTCTTTGGAAAAGTACAAAAAGATACTTTAGAATGGTTTAATGGTTCTTATGTCAATTATAACAATGATTTTACAAGAGTTTTACAAGAAGATATTTGCGAAGAACAAAAAACAATTGAGCAATATGAAAGAATTATTGCCTGTACCAACGATTTTTATGTCCAAGAAATTTTAAAACGCATTATCTTAGACGAAGAACTCCATATTGAACTATTTTCAAAATTGCTTTATTTAATAGGAAAAGGATGAGTCCTTTCTTTTTTCTTTCCCTAAATTTGGACTTATGGTATAATACAAGTATAATAAAGAGAGGGTAAGACATGGAAAAGTTTGATTGTATTATTGTAGGGGCTGGAAATGCCGGTTTAATCGCAGGCTTAGAATTAGCGAAACAAAATAAAAAAGTTTTAGTATTAGAAAAAGGAAATACTCCGGGAGGAATGGCAACCAGTTTTAAAAGAGGTCGCTTTGAATTTGATACTTCCTTACATTATTTAGAATTTTTTGGAACAAAAGAGCATCCTCTAGAACTCTATGATTTATTTAAAAAACTTGGTATTGTTGAAAAATTAGGCTTTACCCAACTAACAGAATCTTTACATGTTTATGGCATCGCTGAAAACAGAGAATACGTTTTTCCTTTTGGCATTATTGAATTTATGAACAAAATGGAAGAATACGTTCCCGGAAGTTATGATGCTTTAAAAAAATTTTTTGTTCTTGCTGAAGAATCGAAAGAAGCCCTTTCTTATATAGAGCAAAAAAATGAAAAAATCGATTTAAACTATTTGAAAAAGAATTTTCCTGATTTCTTAAAAGTTTCAACGCATACAGTGGATAAAGTGTTTGATGCTATCTCTTTACCAAAAAAAGCCCAAGAAATTCTTTCTTCTTATTGGGTCTATTTTGGCAGTCCGACTTCTAAATTAAGTTTTGTACATTTTGCTATCTTTGTCTTTGATTTTATTGCCCATGGTTCAGAAATTCCTTCTAAAAGAGGATATGAAATGAGTGTTTTATTAGCGGAAGAAATTACCAATTTAGGTGGCAAAATTAAATATTTAAGTGGGGTAAAAGAAATATTATTTAAGGATAAAAAAATAGCAGGAGTCCTTTTAGACAATGACGAGATTTATGAATCAAATCACATTATTGCAAATCTTTCACCAACCTATGTGTATGGTTCTTTAATTCCTTTGCAAATGGTCCCAAAAGAAGCTTTGCAACTTACCAATTCTCGTGTTTTAGGTCCTAGAGGTTTTTCTATATTTTTAGGATTAAATCAAAGTGCTAAAGATTTAGGTTTAACAGAATATTGTTATACTCTTTTAGAAAGTTTAGATAGTACCAAGGAATTTCAAAATCATAAATCAATTAAAAATAGAAGTAGTGTAGTGTATGTACTGAACCATGCTCATCCTTCTTGTTCGATTAAAGGAACAACTATTTTAGAAATTTCCAGTTTCTTTACGGACGATGTCTTTTCTAAAAATGCTACTGAAAAAAATTATTTTAAATTGAAAAGTCAAGTGGCTAGCTCTATGATACAAGCTTTTGAAAATGCAACTGGAATTACCATCACCCCTTATATTGAAGAAATAGAAATTGCAACCCCTGTGACATACGCAAGATATACTGGACATCCAGATGGTGCCATTTATGGATATAAAGCAACGGGAATGGATAACTTACTGCCAAGATTATTAACCATGAACAATGAAAATTATATTCCAAATTTAAGATTTTGCGGAGGATTTGATGTAAAATTAAGTGGATTTGGCTCGACGTATTTATCGGGAGATTTAACCGCCCGATTGACTTTAGAAGATATGGAGAAAGAGGGTGAAGAAGAATGGAATTAAATTTAAAAGGTTTAGGACCAAAAGATATGGAATATTTTGAAAATATAGAACAAGAACGAGAAAAAATTATTAAAGATTCTTCTTCAAGTGCAATAAAAACACAATATGGTGCAAATGAACTCGCAAACTCTTTACATCCGAAAGAGCAATTTGTAAAAGTTGTGGATATCATAGAAGAAAATGAGGATACAAAAACGTTTGTTTTAGCTCCAGATATAGAAAAAGGAACGAAAAAATTAGCTTATTTTCGTCCGGGACAATATGTAAGTGTTGAAGTAAAGGTTGACGATGGAATTTATCACCGCCCTTATAACATTAGTTGTAGTCCTAAAAAAGTTTTTGATGGTTTCTATACAATTACGATTAAGAGAAAAAAAGGTGGAGTAGTTTCAAATTATTTTTTGAACGAAGTAAAAGTAGGAGATTCCTTTTTAATAAGTGCTCCAACGGGTAATTTTTATTATGAACCATTAAGAGATGCTACCAATGTAATTGCCATTGTTGGAGGAAGTGGAATAACACCGATTATTTCTATGGCAGAAGCCATTAAAGATGGACTACTGACATGTAAACTCACTATTCTTTATGGCGCTAAAACAGAACAAAATCTTATTTTTAAAAAAGAATTGGATGAATTAGATAAAAAATGTTCCTTAATCGATGTAAAATATATTTTAAGTGAAGAAGATAAAGAAGGCTATTATTATGGTTATGTAAATAAAGATATGATTGACCAAGCTTTAGAAAGTGAAACCTCTTTCTTTGTTTGTGGACCTCTTAGTATGTATGAATATATAAGTGATTTATTAAAAGAATATCAACTTCCTAATAAATATATTCGTCATGATGCCTTTTTTGGTCGAATTGATATTCCAGACAATGATTTATATGAACTAACTGTATTAACTGGAGAACAGGAAGTGAAGATTTCTTGTCGCTCAAGAGAAACTTTACTTTCAGCCATGGAAAAGAACGGCATTCTAGCACCAAGTCGTTGTCATGTTGGTGAATGTGGTTTTTGTAGAAGTAAATTAAAAAGTGGTATGGTTCGTACCATTGATGGAATTTTAAGAAAAGCAGACGAAGAAAATGAATACATCCATCCCTGTGCAACATTCCCAGAAAGTGACATTATTATCGAATTACCTTATTAGAAAAGGCGGGCATTGCCTTTTTTTCGTGTCTTGAAATTTATGGTGATTCATAGTAGAATTAGATTAAGATATGGAGGAGAAAGAGAAATGAATAATTTCAAAAAGAACCTCCCAACCAGTGAAAATAGTCGTCTGGGGG
>CANRJW010000032.1 GCA_947631035.1 uncultured Bacilli bacterium | reverse complement strand
ACAAGATGGAGATATCCAATTAGCAATGTTAGTCGATGGAAAGATGCAAGAAGAGATGCCAAACAAGGAAGAAGAAAACTATGCAGTCGAAGTAAAATGTGATAAAGGAAGCGGAAAATGGAATCAAGAAACATGGGGAGTAGAAATAACCGGAATAGAGAAAAATCAAGTAAGTTGTAACATAGAGTTTACCACACTAGAAAAAGACACAACTATTGATTTTGATTATACAGGCAAAGAAGAAGCCATCAGTTTACCAAAAGGAAAGTACAAACTAGAAGTATGGGGTGCACAAGGTGGATTTCATTCAAGTAGTAACGATGAAGTAAAAAAGAAAGGTGGACTAGGTGGTTATTCAGTAGGAACTTATAATATAGAAGAAAATGGAATTCTTTACATTAATGTTGGAGGACAAGGAGAAGGAGGAGGTTATCAAATAAGTCATATTTATAAAGGTGGATATAATGGCGGAGGAGACGGTGAGTCTGGTGAAACAACTACAAATCAATATGGCTTTGGTGGCGGAGGCGCTACCCATATAGCTAAAGTTTCAGGATTGTTATCAACATTAGAATCGCAAAAAGAACAAGTCTTAATTGTTGCCGGAGGCGGTGGCGGTAACGGAAGTCAAGTAGTTTCTCTAGGTGGTTCCGGAGGAGGATTTAGCGGGGTGAACGGAATGAATGGTTTATCTAGTTCTAAAGGTTTTTATGGGACAGGAGGAACGCAAGACGAAGGGGGAAATGCTTACACGTTTCCTAATGAGACGGAAAGCCGAGGGAAATTTGGACGAGGTGGTCTTCGGACTTTGGATACAAATACTCAAGCATGTAGAACTCAAGGTGGTCTTGGTTGCTATGGCTCCGGAGGTGGTGGAGGATACTTCGGAGGTGGAGGGTCTTCACGTGGGCATGCTGGTGCAGGCGGAGGTTCTGGATATCTAAATCCAACTCTAACCAATAAAGAAATGTATTGTTATAAATGTGAAAAAAATGAAGATGTTAATACAAAAACAACATCTGTTGAAACTTCAAGTGAAGAAGCGACAAGTAACACACCAAAACAAGGCGATGGCTATGCTAAAATTACTTACCTAGGAAACAATTAATTAAAAAAATGTCTAATTTTTTAAATTTAAAGCAATTTTGAATAAATTCTATGGAAAATTAAGCAAATTTTGGAAAGAATTTGCTTTTTTTGAGTTCATTTTGGTAAAATTTGTGATTTGCAATTTCTTTTTCTTTTTGATAAGGTGTTGTTTGAAAAAGGCAAAATAGTGAAACATTTTAAACGCAAGCAAACAAACGTTTGTAAAAAATGTTGACAAACAAATTTTTCTATAATAAAATAAAACTATAAGAAAATTGGAGGACAAAAATGAAAACAACAAAAGATGTAAAAGAAAAAGACAAGGCTTTAGAACAAGTTCTTGCGGATATTGAAAAACAATTTGGTAAAGGAGCCATTATGAAACTTGGGGAAAATTCTCATATGGAAATTGATACAACAAGCAGTGGTTCTTTAACTCTTGATATTGCCTTAGGTGTTGGAGGTTATCCCAAAGGAAGAATTATAGAAATTTATGGACCAGAATCATCAGGTAAAACGACCTTTGCACTTCAAGCTATAGCAGAAGTTCAAAAAGAAGGAGGAAGAGCTGCATTTATCGATGCAGAGCATGCTCTAGATCCAGTGTATGCTAAAAATTTAGGTGTTAATATTAATGAATTATTATTATCTCAACCGGATACTGGTGAACAAGCCTTGGAAATTTGTGAAGCGTTAGTAAGAAGTGAAGCAGTAAATATTATTGTAATCGATTCTGTTGCTGCGTTAGTTCCTCAAGCCGAAATTGATGGAGAGATGGGCGATAGCCATGTGGGTTTACAAGCAAGATTAATGTCTCAAGCATTACGTAAACTTTCTGGAACGATTAGTAAAACCAAAACGACCGCTATTTTTATTAATCAATTAAGAGAAAAAGTGGGAGTGCTATTTGGAAATCCTGAGACAACTCCGGGAGGAAGAGCTCTAAAGTTTTATTCGACGATTCGTTTGGATGTACGTCGTGCTGAACAAATTAAAAATGGTGAACAAGTAATCGGAAATCGTACAACAATTAAAGTTGTCAAAAATAAAGTAGCCCCTCCATTTAGAACCGCATCTGTGGATATTATGTATGGAGAAGGTGTTAGCCGTGAAGGTGAAATTATCGATATTGCGAGCGAATTAAATATTTTAGATAAAAGTGGTGCTTGGTATGCTTATCAAGGGGAAAAAATTGGTCAAGGTAAAGAAAATGTTAAAGCTTTACTTAAAGAGAATACCGCACTACGTGACGAATTGGAGCAAAAGATTCGTGAACACTATGGATTTGTAAAAAGTGATGTTAAGAAAAGCGAAGAGTAAAATGATTATTTTGGCTTTTCTTTTCTTTTAAAATGAATTATAATTTGGGTAAAGGATACAAAAATAGGGGGTTAAATAAAGAAAGGATTTTTTATGACAAAAGGCGATATTTATACGAAAGAAATATTTAAAAGAATTTTAGAGGAAGGATGCATGGATAAAAATCCTAGACCTCATTACGAAGATGGGACACCTGCACATACTTTGAGTGTAAATCATGGAATGTGTACTTATGATTTAACAAAAGGGGAAACCCCACTAATAACCTTAAGACCGATTGCGATTAAAAGTAGCATTGGAGAACTTTTATGGATTTATCAACAACAATCGAACAATTTAGATGTTTTAAAAAACAAATACAACGTTAGTTGGTGGGATGAATGGGACATTGGTAATCGAACTATTGGGTCTTGCTATGGACATACCGTCAATCGTTATCACTCAATGGAAAAGTTACTAGAAGGTATGAAAAACGATCCAGATGGCAGAAGACATATTATTAGTCTTTGGCAAGAAGATGAATTTAATGAAAAACATGGACTAAAACCTTGTGCCTTTTTAACGATGTGGAATGTAAGACATGGAAAAGATGGCATCGATTACTTAGATATGTGTTTAACGCAACGTTCTAGTGATTTTGCCACTGCTGGTTGTATTAATCAAGTGCAATATTTAGTTTTTCAACTTATGGTAGCAAGACATTTAGGTTTAACACCAGGACGCTTTACTTGGTTTTACGATAATATTCAAATTTATGATCGTCATATTACCCAAGTTAAAGAAATGCTTCAAAGAGAATCAGTTCCTTGTAATCCTAAATTTGTTTTAAATTCCGAGAAAACCAACTTCTTTGACTTTGAACCCGACGATGTCAAAATAGAAGATTATCCACGAAAGTTAATTAAAGAAAAAAATCCTCAACTTTCTTTTGAACTTGGCATATAGTAAACAAAAAGAAAAAATTTATTGCTAATTTTTTCTTAAAACTTTATAATAGAATTATAGACTTATTTATTTAATATGAATTTGCTATAGATAAAAATAATGGAGGGATTGTATGAATTTTAATTTAACATCCATTATTTTAGCTTTAATTATTGGAATGATTCTAGGAGCAGTACTTATTTTTGTAGTTGAAACTATTAAAAATGTAAATGCTTCTAAAAAAGCCGAAAAATTATTAGAAAACGCTAAAAAAGAAGCAGATAAGCATAAAAGAGATGCTTTGCTTGAACTAAAAGAAGAGACTTATCGTTTGAAACAAGAAGCCGATAAGGAAATTAAACAAAAGAAAGAAGAAGTCAATAACACAGAAACTCGTTTAATGCAAAGAGAAACAAATTTGGATAAACGGGAAGAAATGTTACAAAAAAGAGATGCTTTATTAGATGAGCGTGATAATAATTTAGGTGTAAAACAAAAAGAATTACAAGAAAAAGAAGCCAAAATGGATGAAATGCTAAAAGAAGAAATGCAACAACTAGAAAATATTTCGAAACTTTCACGTGACAAAGCCCGTGATATGATTATGAAACGTGTCGAAGAGGATATGTCACTGGAAATTACGAACTATATTAAAGAAAAAGAAAGTGAAGCAAAATTAGTTGCGAATGAAAAAGCAAGGGATTTAATCGTCTCTAGTATGCAACGTTATTCAGAAGATGTTGCGAGCGAGCAAACGGTGAGTACCATTACTTTACCAAACGATGAAATGAAAGGTCGTTTGATTGGTAGAGAGGGTCGTAATATCAGAACAATCGAGTCGGTTACAGGGGTTGATTTAATTATCGACGATACCCCAGAGGCTATTGTTATTTCAAGTTTTGACCCATTACGTCGGGAGATTGCCAAAGTGACAATTGAAACCTTAATTAAGGATGGAAGAATTCATCCATCTCGTATTGAAGAGGTTTACGATAAGGTAGAAAAAGATATCAACAATAAGATTACAGAAATGGGACAAGATGCTTTATATAAACTAGGTTTAACTAATGTTGATGCCGATTTGGTTCACTTAATTGGAAAATTACATTTTAGAACCAGTTATGGTCAAAATGCTTTACAACATTCAATTGAAGTAGCAAATCTTACTGGACTTATGGCTGGAGAATTAGGAGAAAATGTGACTTTAGCTAAAAGAGCAGGACTCCTACATGATATTGGTAAAGCGATTGATTTTGAAATGGAAGGGTCACATGTGGAAATTGGCTTAGATGTAGCCAAAAAATATAAAGAAGATGAAGTGGTCATTAATGCCATTGCATCTCACCATGGGGATGAAGCCCAAACGAGTGTCATTTCTGTTCTTGTCCAAATCGCGGATACCTTGTCTGCTGCACGTCCTGGAGCTAGAAATGATTCTTTAGAAACCTATATCAAGAGATTAGAACAATTAGAAGAGATTGGTAATTCCTTTGACGGTGTTGATAAAGCCTATGCAATGCAAGCTGGTCGAGAAATAAGAGTTATGGTAAAACCAGACGAAGTCGATGATACCAATAGTTATAAAATGGCTCGTGATATTAAAGAAAAAATCGAATCCGAGATGCAATATCCAGGTACCATTAAAGTAACGGTTATTCGTGAAACAAGAGCTCAAGAAGAAGCAAAATAATGCTTCTTTTTTAAAGAGGAAAATTATGAAATTAGAGATGGAGGATTTTTATGAATCATAAGATTATTATGTTTATTGGACCAAGTTGTTCTGGAAAAGATACGTTCTTTGCTAAAGCTTTAGCACTTTATAAGTTCGTACCCATTCGTCTTCATACAACGAGACCGATGCGTGAAAATGAAAGAGAAGGCATCGAATATTACTTCATTACTAAAGAAGAAATGGATTTGCTAGAAAAGAATGGTCAATTAATTGAAAGAAGAGATTATAATACCATACATGGAATTTGGTCTTATGCTACTAGTAAAACTTGTATTGATCTTACGAAAAATCATTATTTAACGACTAACACTTGGGTTGGCTTTGAACAATTTTTAAAGTGTTATTCGAAAAATGAGGTAATTCCCCTTTACTTTTCTTTAGAAGATGGCAAACGTTTAGAGCGAGCTTTAAACCGAGAAAAACAAAAAAACCAAGATTATGCTGAAATGTGTCGTCGTTTTCTAGCCGACCAAAAAGATTTTACTAAAGAATATTTAGAAAAGTATCAACCCATTTTGATTGATAACAATGGAACTCAAGAAGAAACTTTAGCACAACTTGATGAAGCCTTGGTTCGTAAATTAGGGATAGAAAAAAAATTCAGTTCATTTTTAAACTGAATTTTTTTTATTCATTATTTTTTACTTCCATAATAACGGGTAAGATAATCGGGTGTCTTCCCGTTAGTTCATTGATAAATGGATGCAATTCTAAGATAATTTGATTTCTTAAATCGGTATAACTATAATGATTATTTTCTAAAGAACTGTTAACAATAGAAGTTACTTTTCTTTCAATTTGGTTAATAAGTTCACTATTTTCATTAACCATAACAAATCCTCTTGTGGTAACATTTGGTTTAATAAGTAACTTTTTCGTAAAAGGATTAATATTTAAAATTGTTAATAAAATACCATCATTTCCCATGAGTTTACGATCTTTTATAACAACACTACCAATATCTCCGATACGAGAACCATCGACATAAACATCTCCAGCTTGTACGGCTTCACCCTTATGAGCTCCATCTTTATCTAAAATGACTGTATCCCCATTTTTACAAATGAAGATATTGTCTTTGGGAATTCCGCAAGCTTCTCCTAATTCCGCATGTTTTTTTAACATACGATATTCACCATGACAAGGCATAAAATATTCTGGTTTAATCAGACGAAGCATTAATTTTTGTTCTTCTTGTTTTCCATGACCAGACGCATGAATATCACTAAACTCACTATTGGTAAATACCTTGACACCTTTTAAATAGAGTTTATTAATGACACGATTGATACTGCTAGCATTACCAGGAATTGGGTTTGACGAAAAGACTACTAAATCATCCGGTTGTAAAGTAATTTGTTTATGGATCCCATTGGCAATTCTAGATAAAGCCGCAAGGGGTTCCCCTTGAGAACCAGTACATAAAATACAAATTTCATTTTTCTTTAAAGACTTTGTTTGATTAAAATCAATAAAGATGGTCTTATCATCAATTAAGCCATTATTTAAGGCAAGTTCCACAATAGTTTCCATAGAACGACCAAAAACAACGATTTTACGATTATGTTTTTTACAAGTTTCAGCGATATGCTTAATACGATAAATGTTTGATGCAAACGTAGCAATAATAATACGCGCTGGATGTTTGTTAATAATATTTTCTAAGGCTTCATCGACCACATTTTCACTCGTAGAGAACCCTGGAGACAAAGCATTCGTACTATCACTCATGAGTATCTTGACACCACGTTTACTAATTTCGGCCATTTTATGTAAATCTGCCATTGGTCCAATCGGTGTTAAATCGAATTTAAAATCTCCGGTTTCAAAAATAGTTCCGTTTGGAGTATGAATAGCAACCGCGTAAGAATCCGGAATAGAGTGGGTCGTATTTACAAACTCCAACTCAAAATACTTCGTTTTAATATGACTGTTATTATCCACAATTTCCATTTCTTGATACGTTTGATTATGTTCCACTAACTTTTTATTAATTAAATCGGCGGCAATCTTCGGAGCATAAATTTTGGGAATACGAATACTTTGTAATAGATAAGGAATTCCTCCAATATGATCCTCATGTCCATGGGTAATCACAAGACCGACAATTTTCTCTTCATTTTGTTTTAAATACGTAAAATCTTGAATGACCGCATCGACTCCTAATAAATCTTCTGTCGGAAACATAACACCTGCATCAATAATTAAAATCTCATCTTTGTGGGTCACCACATACATATTTTTACCAACTTCGCCTAAACCACCTAAGGCAGTGATAGACGTACTTGTACTATCTTCTTTCATAAAAATTTTCCTTTCTGATAGAAATAAAGTTTTCTTTTTCTTGGAACATTATAACGCGATTTTTATAGTTTGTCTACTCTTTCTATGTTATAATCTTTTTAGGTGACGAATTATGTTAAAGAAAAAAAATGGGTTTACCATTGTCGAATTATTAGCGGCTATTGTAATATTGGCAATTGTGATTACGATTGCATCTAGTAGTGTTTTTGCTGTTATTAAAAACTCACATAAAAGAATGGCTGCTGAAGTCAGAAATAATTTAAAAGAAGCTTCTATTACGTATGCAGTTGAAAAGTATCATTTAGAAAAATGTAGTTCTACGTTTTCCAAAGAAATTTTTGAAGACCAAAATATTACACATGTGAATGATGCAGAAAATAGTAAATGTATAAAAAAATTAACGGTTGAAGAAATAAAAAATTCTGGTTTGTTTGAAGACAATCGTGGATTTTGTAGTAATACAGAAGAAGTATATGTCTATCGCTACACTGATGGGGTAAATAGTGAATATAAATCTTTTGTAAGTGACTCTATTTGCAATAACTAAAGGAGGATTTAAAAAATGGGTTTGTTTGATAAATTAAAAAATATCGTAAGTAAAAAAAAGGAAGAAAATAAAGAAACAACAGAACTTTATGATAAAGGGTTAGAAAAAACGAGAAAAGAATTTGTATCAAAATTAAGTTTATTGGGGATTAAATATAATAAAGTAAGTGATGCTTATTTTGAAGAACTAGAAGATGTATTATTGTCTGCCGATATTGGCGTGAATACTGTATTTAAGTTTATGGATCGTTTAAAAGAAAGAGTAAAAAAAGAAAAAATTGAAGATACCAAGTATTTGATGGAAGTTATCGTCGATGAATTGTTTATTATTTATGTTAATAATGAAAACTTAAGTACCAAAATCAATATTCAAGAAAATGGTCCAACAGTGATTTTAATGGTGGGAGTAAATGGTGTCGGAAAAACGACGACGATTGCCAAACTTGCCTATAAATATAAGAGTATGGGAAAAAAAGTCATGATGATTGCCGGAGATACCTTTCGCGCTGGGGCTTTTGAACAACTAAAAATTTGGGCCGAAAGAACGGGTAGTTTATTTTATGGAAAAGAAAATATTGATCCCGCCGGTGTTGTCTATGATGGTTTAGAAATGGCTAAAAAAGAAAATGCCGATATTGTTTTTATTGATACGGCTGGACGTTTACAAAACAAAGTGAATCTTATGAAAGAACTAGAAAAAATCAATAAAGTCATTGAAAAAATAATCGAAGGAGCCCCTCATGAAACCTTACTCGTGATTGATGCTTCTACAGGTCAAAATGGTATTTTACAAGCGAAATCTTTTAAAGAAATCACCAATATTACCGGGATTGTTTTAACGAAACTCGATGGAACGGCCAAAGGCGGAATTGTTCTGGCCATTAAAGAAGAAGTGGATTTACCAGTCAAGTTTGTCGGTTTAGGAGAAAAAATGGAAGATTTACAAACATTTGACATTGAAGAGTACATTTATGGTTTATTTAAGGATATGGTATAATGAAAAAATTAGAGAATCATGTTTATTATAATCTCTTATTTGATATTTATGGCAATCTTTTAAACGAAAGAGAAAAAGAAATCTTTACCCTTTCTTCAATTGAAGATTTGTCATTGCAAGAAATTGCGGATATCAAAAGGGTGAGTAAAACGGCGATTGGTACGGCACTTACGACCATTCATAAAAAATTAGACCATTATGAAGAAATATTACAAATTCTAAAAAAAGAAGAGGCTATTTTAAAGATAGTAGAAGAAATAAAGGATGAAAAGGTCAAAGAAAAAATAGTAAATGCACTAAAATAGAAAAGGTGAAAAAATATGTTTGAATATATAGGAGATCGACTTACCAATGCTATTAAAAATATTCGTGGTATGGGTCGTATTACAGAAGAAAATATCGGGGATGCATTAAGAGAAATTCGCATGGCTCTTTTAGAAGCCGATGTAAACTATGTTGTGGTAAAAGAATTTATCAATGCAATTAAAGAAAAGGCCATAGGAGCGGAAGTAGATAAAAGTTTAAAACCCGATGAGTTGTTTATTAAACTGGTTAAAGATGAACTGGTTTCATTGCTAGGAGGAGATTATGTACCTTTAGAAACTTCGAAAAATCCGACCATCTTAATGCTTGTAGGATTACAAGGAAGTGGTAAAACAACAACAGCAGGAAAACTAGCCAACTTTTTAAGAAAAAAACATGCTAAAAATCCGTTACTCGTTGCTTGTGATATCTATAGACCCGCTGCCATAGAGCAATTAGAGACGATTGGCAAAAGCTTAGGAATTGAAGTTTTTACAGAAGGCAAAGAAAATCCTGTTAAAATTGTTACAGATGCTTTAGAATACGCCAAAGAAAATAAAAAAGATTATATTCTTATCGACACGGCTGGACGTTTACAAATTGATACTGAATTGATGCAAGAATTAAAAGATATTACGAATGCGGTACACCCAGATGAAACGATTTTAGTAATTGATGCCATGATGGGACAAGATGCCATTAATGTGATTCAAGGATTTCATGATGCTCTATCCCTTACTGGAACGATTCTTACGAAATTAGATGGAAATACCAAAGGTGGAGTTGCTTTATCAGTAAGACATTTAACCCATATTCCGATTAAATTTGTAGGAGATAGCGAAAAACTAGATGGTTTAAGTGAATTCTATCCTGAACGTATGGCAAATCGTATCTTAGATATGGGAGATATTTTATCTATCGCCGATAAAGTAGAAAGTGTCATTAGTGAAAGTGAAGCATTGGATACCGCTCGAAAAATGAAAAAAGGCACCTTTGATTTAGAAGATTTCTTAACGACTTTAAAACAAATTAAAAAATTAGGACCTTTAGAAAACATTTTAAAAATGCTTCCCCAAGCTAGAAAAATGGGTATCAACAACATAAATATTGATCCCAAAGACATGGCCCATATTGAAGCTATTATTTTATCAATGACGCCTTATGAAAGACATAATCCCGATTGCCTAAAAGCAACACGCAAACAAAGAATTGCCAAAGGAAGTGGCAGAAGTGTTGAAGAAGTGAATCGCTTATTAAAGCAATTTGAAGAAATGAAAAAAATGATGAAAATGGTAAGTAGTGGCAATATGAAAATGCCATTTTAAACAATAAAGAAAGGGGTAGTTTATGGATTTAAAAGAGATTTTAAAAAAGTATGGTTTTAACGAAAAAGAATTTTTCTTTTATGGAGATAGAGCTATAAAAATCGAAAAAGAAATCCCTTTAACAAAGCAAGGAAAACTGGTTTTAATTACCAGTACTTCTCCCACCAAATATGGCGAGGGAAAAACGACTCTTGCTATAAGTTTAAGCGATGCCCTAAATAAGTTGGGGACCAGTGCTGTTGCTGCTCTTCGTGAACCTTCTTTAGGTCCGGTTTTTGGTATAAAAGGAGGAGCTTGCGGAGGAGGGTGTGCTAGAATTGTTCCAGAAGACTTTATCAACTTACATTTTACCGGAGATATTCATGCAGTAACTACCGCCAATAATTTACTTTCCGCTATTATTGATAACCATATTTATCAAGGAAATGAATTAAATATTAATCCCCAAAGTATTACCCATGAAAGATGCATGGACTTAAATGAACGCAGTTTAAGAAATGTTTCCATTAATGGCGTTAATACCCATTTTAACATTACAACAGCTTCTGAAATGATGGCTATTTTATGTTTAAGTACCAGTAAAGAAGATTTAAAAAAACATTTAGAAAACATTTTAGTTGGCTATACTTATGATCAAAAAGAAGTCTTTGTAAAAGATTTAGGGTGTGTGAATGCTTTAGCTCTCTTATTAGAGGATGCCCTAAAACCGAATCTAGTCAAAACACTAGAAAACAATTTAGCTTTAGTACATGGAGGACCTTTTGCCAATATTGCTCATGGAACTTGTAGTTTGCTCTCTATTTTTTATGGCTTAACTCATTTTTCTTATACCCTTGTCGAGACAGGTTTTGGAAGTGATATGGGTGCTTTAAAGTTTTATGACCTTTTAACTAGAAAGTATCCAGAGTTAACCCCAGATGTCGTTTTATTAAACACCACTATCCAAAGTTTAAAACAAAATGGGGAAGGAAATTTAGAAAAAGGACTTTTGCATTTAGAATACCATATCAAAAATATGGAGAAATATACGAATCAACTTCTAGTCGTTTTAAATAAGCATTCCAATGATTTGGATAGTGAAATCGAACTCGTTCAAAAAGAAGTAGAGCGTTTAAATATATCTTTTTCGGTAAGTACAGGTTACTTAGATGGTAGCGATGGTTCTATCGAAGCTGCTAAAAAAATGATGGCATTAGCAAATGAAAAACCAAAAAAGATAACGTATTCATACAATCTTACCGATTCTTTACCAAAAAAAATTGAAAAATTTTGTAAAACAAATTATGGTGCTAAAGAAATTTTATATACACCAAATGCTTTAGAAAAAATAAAGCTTATTGAAAAAAGCAAATGGAATGATTTACCCATTTGCGTTTGTAAAACTCAATATTCAATAACAGATAATGCCAAAGTTTTAGGTTATCCGAAAAATTTTACAATGACCGTGAGTGATTGTAAACTCTTTAGTGGAGCAGGTTTTATAACGGTTTATTTTGGAAAAGTTCTTGCTATGCCTGGATTAGGAAAAGATGCAAATTACTTGCATATGTAATCTTGCCAAAACAATAAAAAGAGTGTAGAATTAGATTAAGATATGGAGGAGAAAACAAATGAAAGAATTTGAGAATAACCTCCCAACCAAGACAAATAGTCGTCTGGGGGGGGGGTCTATTAGAAAATAGAAAACCAGAGGACTTAAAGCGGTTTAATAAAAATAAAAAGCAAAAACAAATTATAATTGGAAGCATACTAGCAATGGTGTTAATCATTGGAGGTATAAGTCTATACCGAAGTTTTGCTATGTATGAAGAAAAACAAACTTTTGATGTATTAAAAGGAACTATACCTGATTTTTCAAGTGATATAGAATTGGCAATAGTAAAAGATGGATTGCCACAAGATACAATTCCTAATGATAAAGATTACATAGTAAGTATTAGTTGCAATAATAATGCAGATGGATATTGGAATTATGAAGAATGGGCTCCGGTTATAATTAATTTTAATAAAACAAAAACAAAGTGTAATGTAACATTTACAAGTGAAAAAATCAATGATGATAAAATTCTTGCAGAGTTTGGAATACAAGAAACAATACAAGAAGAAAATAGTGGAGAAAGTGGCCTTTATAAAGTAAAACATCCAAAAGAGGAGATTTTATTTACTTTTTCACGAGATTTAGATGCTACAGAAAAGAAAAATTTATTGTTAACAGAATATCGTTATGCTGGAAAGAATCCTAATAATTATGTAACATTTAATAATGAATTTGCTGGATGGAGAATTATAGGCTTAGTAAATACACCAGAAGGCCAACGTATAAAATTAATCAAAGATAAAAATATGTCAAGTTATGCTTGGGATAGTAGTGTTGGAGCAAATAATAATTATGGTGTAAATGAATGGAGTACATCAAGCATTATGAAATTACTAAATAAGGGATACATAGGGAGTAATGGTAGTTTGTATTACAATCAAGAAAAAGGAAATTGTTATAATAATTTAGGAGGAAACACAACTCCATGTGATTTTAGTTTAAAAAGTGATAATCCCGGTTTAGGAGAAGATGCAAAAGAAATGATAGATATGATTACTTGGAATATAGGTGGTAACGGATTTATGTTAGACTATAATAATATTAAGACAGCAGAATTTTATAATTTAGAACGAAGTTATAATACTGGTAAAATTTGTTCAACAGGGACATATTGTACAGATAAGGTAGAGCGAATGACCACATGGAAAGGGGAAGTGGGGTTAATGTATCCGAGTGATTATGGCTATGCCACAAGTGGAGGTAATAATACAAATCGAAAAGCTTGTTTAGATACTATATTATATAATTGGCAAAGTTTGAGCGATTGCTTTGATAATGATTGGTTAAAAGATAGTCCTAATCAATATACAATGATGTCAAATGCACTTCCTACAGCAGCAGTTGATGTTTTTCAAATATCTGAAAGGGGATTTGTATCCACAATGAATTACTTGGCGTTTGTGAATATGAATGTTTATACACCAAGTGGATTTCGTCCGACAATTTATTTAAAAACGACATATAAACTCTCAGGTGATGAAAATACATCGGGAAGTAAATCAAATCCATATACGATAGAATTGAAATAAAATCTTGTCATTTATAAAAAAATAAATTATAATCAAAATGTAAGTGTTACCGAAAAGGTAACGCCTACCAGTTTGATTGGCGTTATACTAACAGATTCGTCTGCTAGTATGGCGTCTTTTTTAAATTAATTAAGTATAATAACAACAATTAATAAAATTATAATGAGTAAAAGGATTCGTACAAGAAAATGATTCTTTGTTCAAAACTACCACCGCTTTCTACCTTCAAAGAAGTCCAAAACCCCCTGAAAATAAAAATAAATTAATAGTAGACGCCCCTTTTCGGTAACGGTGAGTTATTATAAAGAAAAGATTTTACATTTCAATAGAATTGACAAAAGATGTTAAAACTTTCTCTAAAGGAGATTGTCAAAAGAATAAAAAGGGTTAAGTTAAAATTGACAATTAGGAAAAATAGAAAAAGTGTAAAGAAGTGTCTACTTTTTTGCACTTTTTTAAAAAAATTTGCTTGAAAAAAAGGAAATCACAAATTTGCCTTGTATATATATAAGTAGAGGAAGTATTTTTTAGATACTTCTTTTTA
>CANRJW010000031.1 GCA_947631035.1 uncultured Bacilli bacterium | reverse complement strand
AAAAGAAAAGAGGAAAATATGCAAATCAAATGTATTCCAGTAGGAAGTTTACAAGCCAATTGTTATCTTGTTAAGAAAGAAAATAAAGTTTTAATTATTGATCCGGGAGATGAAGCAAAGAAAATTGAAGAAGAATTAAAAAATGATATTGTTGTTGGTCTATTACTTACCCATAATCATTTTGATCATACCGGTGCTTTATCTTATTTTGAAAATAAGTATCATTTAAAAACCAATGAAAATACGGGGTATTTTACGTATGAAGTGATTAAGACACCAGGACATACGAAAGATTCCCAAACCTTCTATTTTCCAGAAGAAAAAATCATGTTTACGGGAGATTTTCTATTTAAAGGAACGATTGGAAGAATGGATTTAGAAGGGGGAAGTATTTTAGATATGAAAGAAAGTTTAGAAAAGATTTCTAAATATGACGATGATATTACTCTTTATCCCGGACATGGAGAATCTTCTACTTTAGGACAAGAAAAACTAAATTTTACCTATTACATCCATTAAAAAAGAGGAGTTTTTCCTCGTTTTAAAATGTTTTTTCTGAATAAGAATGATTATAATTAATACGTTCGTCAAATTCGACATAATTTAAGTAAATAATACGAATTAAATACCATCTCCCTGTTGTAGGGTCACTAATAATTAAATGATCTTTACCAGCTTCTTCAATAAGACCATTGTAGACTTTATCACGCCATTCGACAGAATCGGGATAAGAGACATAAGCATTTACCCTTTTTCCTTTATTGAGTCTTAAAATATTTTCAATAAAACTTTGTTCCATATCTAAATCTTGATTATAACTTAAATTACCAGGAGGAGTCATTTCTGGATAACTTTTATAACTATTATTTTCCATGGCTCCTGGAAAAGTTGGGTTTTGGTAGTAACTGCCATTCATTTTTTATTTCACCTCTCTGTTAATTTTTATGTTACTAGTTTCAAATTATGAGAATTTTTGATACAATAAGTATGGTGAAAAATATGGATATCAATTTTGATTTGAGAAGTATTAAAGAAGCCGTAACTAAAAAGAAGTTTTATACGCGCAGTTTAAGTCTTATTCTAGGGGTTTGTTTACTTGCGTTAAATTACAATTTATTTTTAGCTCCTAATCAATTTGTTATTGGGGGAACAAGTGGACTTGCTTTAATCGTTCAAAAACTATTTTCTTTAGAACCAGAGATTTTTATAGGATTATCCAGTGTGGCACTTGTTATTCTTTCTTTTATTTTTTTAGGTTGGGAAGAAACGAAGCGTTGTATTATTGGTTCTATTATGTATCCCATTTTTATTAGTTTAACGAAACCAATGGCTACTCTTTTAATTCCTCACTTTGTCTTTGATAGTACATTAATTGTTGCTTTACTTGCTGGACTTTTTTATGGAGTATCGAATGGTATTATTTATAAAACGGGATTTAATACTGGGGGCTCCGATGTTTTAATGAAAATCATGAGTAAATATAAAAAAGTTCCCGAAGGAAAAGCCATATTTATTGTTAATTTATTGATTATGCTAGGTGGATTAATGGTTTTTGGTGTCAATAAATTTGTTTATTCTTTAATCATTTTATATTTAAGTACTGTATTAATTGATCGTATTTTAATTGGTATATCGAATAGTAAGTTATTCTTAATTTATACCAAAGAAGAAGAAAAAGTAAAAACTTTTATTATGGATGAGCTTAAAAGTGGTGTAACTATATTTGATGCTAAAGGTGGCTATAGCGGTGAAAAGAATCATGTTTTAATGTGTGTTGTTCCTAATAAGGATTATTATTTGTTTAAAGAAATGGTGCTTGAAATCGATCAAAATGCTTTCTTTGTCATTAATGATTGCTATGAAGTAAGTGGAGGCATGAACAGGAGAAATTTACCATTTAACTGAAAGGAATTTCATGCTATAATGTACATAATACGAGGTGAAGACTAGAAGTGAAGTTAATCGAAGTAAAAAATTGTTATAAAGTATATCCCAATGGTGTTACAGCCATTGCTGATTTAAATTTGTCTATTGAAAAAGGCGAATTTGTTTTTGTTATCGGAGCAAGTGGTAGTGGGAAATCAACCTTTATCAAACTCTTGTACCGTGAAGAAAAACCAACCAATGGTAGTGTTTTTATTGGTGGAATTAATGTAGCAAAATTAAGAAATTCCAAAGTTTATAAATTAAGAAGAAAAATTGGTAATGTTTTCCAAGATTTCAAATTGCTACCTAAACTTACTGTCTATGAAAATGTAGCGTTTGCTTTAGAAAGTATTGGACTTCATACGAAAGAAATACGTCCAAAAGTTATTAAAGCTTTGGAAAATGTTGGTTTAAAAGATAAAATGCGTAGTTTTCCCAATCAATTATCTGGTGGAGAACAACAAAGAGTGTGTATTGCAAGAGCCATTGTCAATGAACCAAAAATATTGATTTGTGATGAACCTACCGGTAACTTAGACCCCGAAATTTCTAAAGAAATCGTATTAATTCTAGATAAAATTAACAAAGAATCAGGGACAACGATTATTATGGCTACTCATGATAAAGAAATCGTAAATCGTATGAAAAAGAGAGTCATACATTTAGAAAATGGTGTTTTAGTCAGCGACGATAAGAAAGGAAGTTATAAGGAACATGAAAGCAATTAGAATTTTAACTCGTGGTATACGAGATGCTTTTAAAAGTGTTATTCGTAACTTTAGTTTATCAACCGCTGCTATTACTTGTAGTAGTATTACGTTAATCCTTGTTGCTACAGCGATGATTATTTCTTATAACGTCAATAATATCACGAAAGATTTAGAAAAAGAATTATCCATTGTGGTTTATTTAAAAGAAGAAGCAACCGAAGAACAAATCAAGGATTTTAAAAATCGCTTGGAGGAAATGAAAAATGGTAACGTTCTAAGTTATACCTATAAGAGTAAAGAAGAATGGAAATTAGAAATGAAAAACTATTCTGATACTTTTAGTACAGCTTTAGATTATTTGGAAACCAATCCACTTTTAAATTCGGTAACGATTATTGTAAAAGATGTTAATCATTTAAAAGATACAACAGAAGAAATTAAAAAACTAGATTATGTTGCCAGTGCTGATTATGGAGAAGGAATGGCAGAGAATTTAGTAAAGGCTTTTGATGTTTTAGAAAAAGCAACGATTGTAATTGTTCTTGCTTTGGTCCTTGTTACGGCTTTCTTAATTGGTAATACCATTCGTTTAACGATATTTTCAAGAAGAAATGAAATTGAGATTATGCGTTTAGTAGGAGCAAGTAATACTTCGATTCGTTTACCCTTTTTGTTTGAAGGTTTGTTTTTAGGAATTCTTGGTAGTATTATTCCGATTCTTGTTACCATCTATGGGTATGTTTTACTATACGATCACTTTAATGGCTATTTGTTTACCCATATTATTCGTTTAACGGAGCCATTTAACTTTATTATTTATATAGCATTGTTATTGCTAGCCATTGGAGCAGTCATTGGTATGCTTGGAAGTTATCGAGCAGTAAGGAAGTATTTGAAAATATGATAAAGTGGGTATTAAAAAAAACATTTCCTTTGTTCATGATTCTAGCGGTTTTGTTTTCTTATACGATGTCTCCTATTCCTGTTACAGCAGCGGATAAAGAACCGGAGACATTGGGGGATTTAAAAGCACAACTCTCCGATTTAAAAAAACAAAAAGCCCAAAACGATGCGGCAAAGCAAAGCACGAAAGATGAAATTAGACAAAAAGAAAATGCCGTAAAAAAAGCCGAGCAAGATATTACAAAAGCACAAAGTGATATCGAAGAAGCTGAAGAAGAAATAGAAGAGTCTAATCAAAAAATTGCCGATTTAAAAGTACAAACGGAAAATGTTTTAAAGGTATTACAACAATTGCAAAGTGAAAACGTTTATTTAAAGTATATGTCAGATTCTTCTTCAATAACAGAACTTATCATGCGTATTTCAGCTGTTGAACAAATTACGAGTTCCAATCAAAAAAACTTAGAGGAATTGGATGCTTTAATTAAAAAGAACGAACAATTAAAAAAAGATTTAGCAGCTAAACAAAAAGAATTGTCTTCAAAAATTGATGAGTATCAAAAAGCGATTACCAAATTAAATGGCAACTTGGAAACTTATGATAAATATGCTCTAGATATTGATACGCAAGTAAAAACGATGCAAGAACAAGTGGATGCGTATAGCAAATTATGTAAGGAGAGTGCAAATAGTTACTTAGGAGATAAAGAAAAATTATCTGATTGCACCGATGTACCATACAATGCGGGATGGTTAAAACCATTGAACAAAGGTAGTGTTACTAGTTTGGAAGGTTATCGAACCGACCCGATTACAGGAAGAAAATATAGCTTCCATAGTGGAATTGACATTGGTAAGAATCCAGAAGGAACTAGTGTTTATGCTGCCGCGGCGGGAGTTGTTTCTGGTATTGTCAATCGTTATCGTTGCGGTGGAAACATGGTTTACATTACAGTAACGGTTGGTGGTGTCAAGTATACAACTTATTACTACCACTTATTGAAAATTAACGTCAAGGTAGGACAAGTTGTAAACCAAAGTACGATTGTTGGAACTGTTGGTGGTGGACCATCTACTTGGTCTTATGATACGTGTTCTACGGGAGCCCATTTACACTTCGGGGTCGCAAAGGGATGGTATTCTGGAAGTATTCCAACTTCTAAGGTTATTGTTCCACCAGGATTTAATAATAAAAAAGGTTATAGTTGGAGTGTAAGAACAGCTTATTATGGATAATAAAAAAGGTCATTCAAACAAGACCTTTTTATTTTGCTTTCGGATAGGGTTTTCTTTCATTGGTTCGACCAATTAAATAGTCAACACTCGTATTGTAAAAATTTGCAAGTTTATCTAATTTTTCAATGGGGATAGAATTAATCCCTAATTCGTATTTATTGTATTGTTGTTGTGTAACATCAATGATTTTTGCAATATCTTTTTGATACAGATCTTTATCTTCTCTAATTTCTTTTAATCTTTGAATATTCATATTTATACCTCTATTTGAAAATTATCATACAACTTGCAATTGTATTGACACACACAATCACAAGTTGTAAAATAAAACTATATACAATCATAGGTTGTAGAAAGAGGTGCAATATGAAATTAGAAAAGTTTAATAAACATAAGAAGCAAAAAGGAATTATAATGGGAGCAATACTTGTATTAATAGGAATAATCGGAGGTATAAGTCTAATCGCCAGTTTTGCTATGTATGAAGAAAAGGCTTCTTTTGATGTTTTAAAAGGAACAGTACCTGATTTTCGAATTGGAAAAGGGGATGTTAACTTTATTGCTTTAACAGTAAATGGAGAGAAGACTAATACAGTCCCTCTAAAGGGAACTTATTCGAAAATAGATGTCAAATGTGATAATGATGCACTCGGAATTTGGAATACAGAAGAATGGGATTTAAACATAAAACATATTACTAAAGTACCCACTTCTTGTACAGTAGATTTTTTTATTGGAGCGGGAAGTGAATGGACGTTTGACTATACAGGGAATGAACAATTATATGTAATTCCAACAACGGGAAGATATAAGTTAGAAGTATGGGGAGCCCAAGGTGGAACTTTAGGTGGCTATGGAGGTTACTCTTATGGCGATATAATTTTAAAACAAGAAACTTTGTTACATATTTATGTAGGGGGATCTTCAGGAGTTACTTCCAAACCTACTGGTGGCGAAGGTGGGTATAATGGTGGTGGAAAAGGTGGAAATGGCTTAGATACAGTTCATTATGGTGGCTCTGGCGGTGGCGGAGCTACTCATATTTCTTTAGCGACAGGTTTGTTAGAGGAATTAGAAAATCAAGTTAATCAAATTTTAATCGTCGCCGGTGGAGGCGGTGGAAGTGGTAATATCAATGGAACTTCTTGTCCATCCTGCCGTATTGGTCATGCGGGTGGCTATATTGGTTCTAGTTCAAGTTCGGTTGCTGGAACTATTTTTCAAGGTGGTACACAGGATAATGGTTATAGATTTGGTTTGGGACAAAATGGTAGAGATACAAATTCGGGATCGGGTTTTACTGGTGAAGGTGCAGGTGGAGGAGGTGGAGGCTTCTATGGTGGCACTGCCCAAGAATCAAACGAAATTCAATCAAACGCAAATGGCGCGGGCGGTTCTGGCTACATTGGGAATGCTCTTTTAACTAACAAAGCTATGTATTGCTATCAATGTAAGACAAATGAGGAAAGTGACACAAAAACTATTTTGACACAAAGTGTAAGTAGTAACCCGATTAGCCAAAGTGCTAAACAGGGCAATGGCTATGCTAAGATTACTTATTTAGGAAGTAATTAACAATTTAGTCGACAAAACTTGTCAAAATCTTTATACATTTTAATAAATTTGTTTCATACGTTTTATTAGGAGCGTGTGAAATATGGATAAAGAAGTGGACAATCTCATTCTTGGTGGACATGAACTTAAAATGAATGATCGAAGAGAAATATTTTTAACAGGTATTAAAAAAATTGATAGTTTTGATAATGAAGAATTTTTAATGGAAAGTAGTATGGGAATCATACTTCTTAAAGGAACAAATTTGGAAATTATAAGATTAGATACTCATGATGGAAATGTAAAAATAAAAGGAAAAATTAATAGTTTTACTTACTTAGATGGAGAAGGAAAACAAGATAAAGAAAGTTTTTTTAGTAAATTATTTAAGTAATGGATTATAAAGTACAATTATTATCTTTTTTGTTTTCCTTCCTTTTTGGTGTATTCTTTTATTTTACAAGTCTTTTTAATCATAAAATGATTCAGAATCAACCTATTTTATTTAAGTATATTATTACCATTTTGTATGTTTTAGTAATTTCTTTGTTGTATGTTTTATTAATGTATAAAGTAAATTATGGTGTCATTCATGTTTATTTCCTGATGGTTTTATTTTTGGGATTTTATTGTGGATTTCTTTATCGAAAGAAATTTATATTCTTTTTTAAAGAAAAGAGAAAAAATCGGATAAAGGGGAAGATGTCATAGAAGAGAAATCTTCTTTTTTTGATGTCTTGTCAAAACGATAAAAAGAGTGTAGAATTAGATTAAGATATGGAGGAGAAAGAGAAATGAAAAGTTTCAAAAAGAACCTCCCAACCAAGGCAAATAGTCGTCTGGGGGGGGGGTATATTAGATAATACTAAGAAACCAGAGGACTTAAAACGGTTTAACAAAAATAAGAAACAAAAACAAATTATAATCGGAAGCATAATAGCAATAGTATTAATAATCGGAGCTATAAGTCTATACCGAAGTTTTGCTATGTATGAAGAAAAACAAACCTTTGATGTTTTAAAAGGAACTATACCTGATTTTAGTACAAGAGACATAAACTTGGCTTTTACCATAGATGGAGAAACTCAAACCAATATTAAATTTCCAAATAAAGATAGTGGATATATAGTGGAAAAAGTAGAATGTGAAGATAATGTAACAGCAGACTGGAATAATAGTACATGGAGTTTAGAGAATATAGAAAATAAAGGAGAAGCCAAGAAAGTAAAATGTACAGTAAAATTTAAAACATCAAAAGGAGAACCAATATTAAATGGAGCAGACCCAGTATTAGGAGATGGAATGATACCTGTTACAATAGGGGACAAAGGAGAAGTAACCAAAGTAAATCCAGAAAGTGGAGTCTGGTATAGTTACGAAGAGAAGAAATGGGCAAATGCGGTTATATTAAATGAAGGAGCAGAAGAACCAAAAGAAGGAGAACAAATAGAAGAAACTGATATCGAAAGTTATTTTGTATGGATACCAAAATATAGTTATCGATTATTTGATATGGGAAATTACACAACGACAACTGGAGTTGTCAGTAAAAATAATATGGCAATAAGAATAAAGTTTGGACTAGAAAATACAACAGATAATTATTATGAATGTGCAACCCCAATGCTTACAAATGGAGTGCAAGGAGCAAGTGGAAAAAGTGGAACGTGTGAAGTGGGAGATTATATGACGCATCCAGCATTCCTTGCCTTTGGAGGGAATGGATTTTGGGCTGGTAAATTTGGGACCGGATATAAAGGAGCAACGAATGCATCTACTGCTAAAAATACCGAAAATGATTCTAAGAAGGTGATAATCAAGCCAAATGAATATTTATGGCGTGGTAACCAAATAGTAAATATGTACCAAATAAGTTATGAATATAAAAGGAAATTAGAAAGCCATATGATGAAGAACACTGAGTGGGGAGCAGTAGCTTATTTAACACAAAGTTTATATGGAAGGTGTAACACAGCGGAAGATGGTACAGTTACTTGCAATGAAGTAACTGTAAATAATAATAAAGATTATCTGACTGGTTATTCCAATACTTCTACTCCTTATACTGATTCAAATTCTGTTGCATCAAGCACCACTGGAAATTATAGTGGAGTTTATGATATGAGTAGTAATTTAGGACCTTATGTAATGGGAGTTATGAAAGATAGTAAAGGGGAAAATCCAATAGAGAGTTCTACTGATTTTAAATTTGCTAGCGTTGTTATAGATGAAAGATATTATGATATTTATGAGTATGGAACGTCCCAGTTAGATTATAGTCGAAGAATTCTTGGAGATGCCACCGGAGAAATAGGACCATTCAAGATACAAGATAGTTGGAATAATGGAGAAAGTTCGATTTTTGCTGATCAGGCTAATTTTTTGTATTCTAATCGTCCGTGGATATATCGTGCTTCTCATGCTGATCATACAGCTTATGGTATTTTTTCGTTTTATTCTTCTGAGGGAACATGGGATAATATTGCTTTTCGCATTGTCCTTGTTGTCTAACCAAAAATTGTGTTAACTTTTTTGTAAAGTTGAAAAAAAGAAATTGAAAGAATAATTTTTTGATGCTATAATTCCTATAAGATAGGAAGATAGAAATGAAAAAAAGGGTAAAAAGTAAAACAAAATTTCGATTACGATTATTAACGCTCATTATCCTTTTATTAATTGGAACACTTGTTACACGTGTTTATAAAGATTTAATGCAAGTTATAAAAAATAAAAGTGAAATAGCTCTTCTTACCAATAAATATAATTCTTTACTACATGACGAAGAATCTCTTCAGTCTGAAATTACCAAATTACAAGATAGCGATTATGTAGCTCGATATGCTAGAGAAAAATGGTTATATACATTACCCGATGAAATTATTATAAAATTGCCGAATAAGGAAGAGTGATTCACTCTTTTTTGCGTTTTTTAGTAGTGGTAGGTTGTTTTATGGAAAAACAGAAATTCAATTTCATTTTATTTTCAATATTTTTAGGATTGCTTTTGGTTTTGCTTGTTTTCTTCTTTATAATAAGGAAAGGAGTGCAATTTCAACTAAAAGGAAATGATTTTGTTGAAATAGGTATTCATAGTGATTATGAGGATGCTGGTTATGAAGTTACCTTTTTTGGAAAAAAGGTAGATGCTTTTGTGAAAGTAAAAAGTAATTTAGATGTTCATACTTTGGGAACCTATCAAATAAAGTATACCCTTTCCTATATTGGTTTAAAATTTGATGCAATAAGAATGATTCAAGTGGTAGATTATGAATCTCCAACCATAACACTCTATGGAGAAGAAACCGTTTTCCTTTTTGCAGGGGATGACTATATAGAAAATGGAGCGATTGCTTTTGACAATTTAGAGGGAGATATTACCAATAAAATTAAAATAGATAGCAACTTAAATAGCGAAAAAGTAGGAGAATATAAAGTTTTTTATCGTGTGCAAGATGAATTTGGAAATGCTACAAGTGTCGAAAGAACGATAATCGTTTCTCAAAAAGTATCGGAAAAAAATAATCCGATGGTGCAATATGTTACAGAGCATAACTATCCTATTAGTTTTGGTTATTACAACTTAGTAACAGGAGATTCTTATTTTTATAATGAAGATAAAGTCTATTATGCAGCGAGTTTAATTAAAGTTGTAGAAGCCCTTTATTTATATGATCATGATATGGTAAATGAAAATACCAAGGAATATATTAAAAAAATTATTACGAGAAGTGATAATCCATCGCACCATTATTTACAAGAACTGATTGGAAAAAATAATTTGAGAGCTTATGGTAAAAGTCTTGGTGCTAAATACGTTTTGCCAACCAACGATGCTTGTGGAACGACGACAGTTACCGATCAAATTGTGTTTTTAAAACGATTGTATGAAATTACCAAAGATAACAAGAATGAAGAATTAAAATCTTGGTTTATTAATGATTATGGAAATCATCTTCACTTGGATAATGGCATTTCCATTATGCATAAGTATGGTTTATATGATCAGGTGTATCATGATGTGGGAATTGTTTTAGATGAGCAACCTTACATTATTGTTGTTTTAACGGAAATTCCAGAAGGGTTTCCACCAATTGTGAATGGTTTAGCTAAAATCATGTATCAATATCATTTGAGTCGAAAGTAAGGAGTTTGATGGGAAAACTCTTTTTTTTCTTTTGAAACTTTTGTATAATACTAAAGAGTTGGTGGGTTTTATGAAGAAGTTATTAGAGGTTAGTGATTTATATTTGGAAAGTCATAATAAAATTTTATTGAATCATGTTTCTTTAACCTTTTATAAGGGAATCTCCACCTTTATATGTGGAACCAGTGCGAGTGGTAAAACCTGCTTGTTAAAAAGAATTGCTGGACTTGGTAAGTGTCGAGGACATATCAAAAAATATGGTCGTGTAGAAGTAATTTTGGATAGTCAAGAACAAGATGGTTCTTCGATAGTAAAAGATTTTTTAAACTATTCCCATTTAGAAAAAAAGGAACAAAGTGTCATTCTTAAGTTTCTTTCTAAAACACTTTTAGATAAAAAAATAGACCAATTGGATGAAAAAAATAAAGTTTTGGTAAGTCTTTGTCAGTCTTTTTTACGTAAACCCGATTTGCTTATTATTGATAATCTGCTTCATTTTTTAGATCAAAAAAGTTTGCAAAAATTTTATGATTATGTGCAAAAAAAGGCGATTACTTTGGTTTGTGTTTCGACAGATATAGAAAGTGTGCTAGCTTTTCATTATATGGTCGTAATGGATAAAGGAAGTATTGCTATTGAAGGAAAAACATTGCAAGTATTAAAACAAGAAAAACTATTAAAAAGGTTAGGAATTGGTCTTCCTTTCTATGTTGATTTATCTCTTCAATTAAAATTGTATGGTTTAATTGATCAAGTGTATGTGAAAAAAGAAGATTTACGAGGTGCCCTATGGAAATAAAAGAGTACATAAAAACTGGTTTTATTAATGCTTTTCAAATGAAGTCTGTTGGGAAAATGGTAGGGGAAAATGTCGTTTGTTTGAAAGAAACTTTAGAAGACGAAACTATCAAGAATTATATCTTAAGAAGAACTTCTTGTTTTAATAAAAGAATGCTAGATAGTTTAAAGTTAGTGAATTTAAGTGAAGAAATTTTAAATAAAAAGATGTCTGTTTTATCTTCTTCAGAAAAACTAAAAGTTGAACTGGCTATTGTTTTGATTTTAAATAGTGCGGTAGTGTATCTTTATCAATTTGATGTGTATTTTATGGAAAAAGATCTTTCCTATTTTAAAAAGTTATTTAAAAAATTGGTTAGTAAGTATCATAAAACGATTGTATTTATAAATAGTAAGCCTTTTTTTTTGATGGATTTTGCGGATTATTATTTTATAGAGAAAAAGAAAGATGTATTTATAGAAGTAGAAAAACCGACGTTTTATGAAAATATTTTTGCAGATTCTACCGATAAACCTAAAATTGTAGAGTTTGTGCAATATGTGAAGGAAAAGGATAATAAAATCAAAGAATATGTGGATTTAAAAGAATTGTTAAAGGCCATATTTAGGGAAGTGAAATAATGCGTTATTTGATTCGATATGCTTATGATGGAAGTCATTTTAATGGGTTTCAAAGATTAAAGGATAAGAAAAGTGTTCAAGGTACATTAGAAGAAGCCTTATCCATTTTAAATAAGGCACCTGTTGTCATAAAAGGGTCTGGAAGGACGGATGTTTTTGTGCACGCTAATGGAGCAGTGGCGCATTTTGATTTGGAGATTCCTATACCTAGCAAAAGACTAGTATACGCATTGAATCGTATTGTCCATCCCTATATTCATGTTTTGGATTGTAAAGAGGTTCCGGATTCTTTTCATGCACGTTTTTCGGTGAAAGAAAAAAAATATGTGTATAAGATATGGTTTGGTGCATATGACCCTAAAAAGTATGATTATTATCTTATGTATGATAAAAAGTTGAGTTTAAAAAAATTAAGGGAATGCGCTAAAATTTTTGTGGGTCGTCATGATTTTCATAACTTTGTTTCGGGGGAAAGAGAAAACTCTAATGGAACGATTTATCAAATCAAAGTGAAGAAAAGAAAGAATGTTGTGGAAATTACCTTTAGAGGGAAGAGTTTTTATCGTTATATGGTGCGCAACTTAGTGGGGGCAATGCTCATGTATAACGAAGGAAAGTGTGCTATAATAGAACTCAAAAAAATGTTGGAGAAAGATTACCACAAGAAACTTTCTACGGCTTCAGCAAATGGGTTATATTTGGAAGGTGTTTATTATGAATAAAGAAGATTTTAAAAAATATTTAAATACAAAATTTAATGAAATTGTCGATTTATTTCAACAATTCAATCAAAGTAGTGAGGAAAACAAAATAGAACTCCATACGAATATTTTAATTAAATTAAGTTGCTTTGGTCATTTTTTAATTGAGCATTATTCTTATCTAAAAAATTTGCCGAAAAGTTATTTAAGCCTAGTTTATACATTACTAAGTATTGCTAAAGCGGAGAATTTAAGTAGTGCTGTTGAGCTTAATGGTATTTTAGAAGCTCAAGGAATAAGAAGATAGGAGAAAGTAACCTATGGAAAAAGTAAAGGATAGTAACTATTTAAATCGTAGGTATTTAGCAAGTGATTGTTTTTGCTTTATGGTTGATTTAAATAATTGTTATGAGAATTTGATTTTTTTAGTAAATAGAAAAAGAAGAGGATTAACCAATTGGGATAAACATGAATATATAATGGAATGTCTTTCTAAAGGGCTAGATTTAATTAAGACAAATTGGCAATATGTAAATGGACTTTCTAAAGAATATTTATATATGGTTTTTAATATTGTAAAACTTGCTAAAAGTGAAGAGCTTGAAGAAGCATTGGAATTTTATAATGGTGAAGATTTTCAAGAATTGCAAGAAAATTATGTAAAAATGTGCTGAAAAGCACGAAATTGTTTGACTTTTTGGGGTTCTTTGCATATAATTTTAACTGGTACATTTTATTTGTTATGAAACTTTATGCCTTGGGAAAGCAGAAGAGCGGATGACTAATGAAAGGAAAAGAAATTCGTATGAAAACATTCATGCAAAAGAAAGAAAATATTGAACGTAAGTGGTATGTCATTGATGCAAGTGGTCTTGCTTTAGGACGTGTTGCTACCAAAGCTGCTACGATTTTAAGAGGAAAACACAAAGTAACGTATACACCACATGTTGATTGTGGAGATTATGTTATTATTGTAAATGCTTCTAAAGTAGTATTAACGGGTAACAAACTAAACGATAAGATGTATTACAATCATAGTGGATATCCAGGAGGACTTAGAGAACGTAATGCAAAAACCATGATTGAAAATTATCCTGAAGAAATGGTAGAAAGAGCTATTAAAGGTATGCTTCCTCATAACAGACTTGGTAGACAAATGGCTAAGAAGTTATTTGTTTATGCTGATGGAGAACATAAACATGAAGCTCAAAAACCAATTGAAATGAAAGTGGATTAGGAGGGTATTATGGCTACAAGTAAACAAAGTTGGAGTGCAACAGGACGTAGAAAACGTTCAAGTGCGCAAGTAACAATTACTGGTGGAACTGGTATTATTACGATTAATGGTGTAGATGTTAATGACTATATGCCTTATGCTACACTCGTAATGGATTTAAAACAACCTTTAGCAATTACCAATAACGAAAATAAATTCGATATTACAGTTAATGTTAAGGGTGGAGGTTTCTCTGGTCAAACTGGAGCTATCCGTTTAGGAATCACTCGTGCACTTCTTAAATATGATGCGACTTCTGATCAAACTAGAGATGATTCTTATCGTAAAATTTTAAAAACTGCTGGTTTTGTTACAAGAGATCCAAGAGTGAAAGAACGTAAGAAACCAGGACTTAAAAAGGCTCGTCGTGCACCACAATTTAGTAAACGTTAAAATATTTTCAAAAAGACCTTGCTTATGGCGAGGTTTTTTATTAGGAGAAAAAGCGGTTTTTATTAGGAAAAAACAAGGCAATCGCATAAAAATTTGACGTAAAGTAATAATATTCCCAAAAATAGAGGATTTGAGCAAAATTTTCTTGATTTTGAAATTAAAAATCATATTTCATTATATGCTTAAAAAAATAATTACTAATTTGATTATTTGCATTGATTATAGGCAATTATTTTATGTCAATAGTTTTTCTTGAATTTTTTTATGCGATTGCCATAGGAAAAAACGGGGTGTAGGTTTGTCAAACAAAAGTGACAGAGTCACGACAAACCAACGATAGATTATTTTAATTTATTAAAATAATCAC
>CANRJW010000030.1 GCA_947631035.1 uncultured Bacilli bacterium | reverse complement strand
TATAAAGAAGGAATGACATTGAATATAAGATTTTCAATATTAGAAAAATCACTTATATATCGAGTCATTTTTTTCTTTAAGGTAAGTTTTCCCATAGAATCATCAAGTCTAGCAAGATTGAAAACAAGTTTACGAATCAAAGATAAATTATCAATGGAGTTGCCAACTCTATTTCTAGAATGGTCTTCATCCATGATGACATCTAATCGCCAATGTAGGGAACATTCTATATTCCAATGCTCTCTAGATATTTTAATAAATGAATTAATATCGAAAGTATTACTTAAAATATAATAATGTTTAGTAGTTTTAACTTGACCATTTTCTTCACGATAAACATCAATTCTACCGATAGCTTTTACAGATTTCCATTTATTTTTGTCAGTTATACAATCTATATTATACGATAAATAATATATTCTTTTTTCTATTCTTCCATGATTTTTTTCATAATCAGTATCCCAAATAATAATATCTGTATCATCTCTTTTAAGGCCTAAATCAAAATAAGTTTTAATATCATCTTTTAAGTCTTTTTGATTATCTTTAACTTTTAAGATATAGTTACCCTTTTTATCCTTATTAGTAATTAAGTTGCAAATTTCTTCTTGAGTACCGATGGCATCAATTGTAATAATTTTACCCTCGATATCTAAAAGCTTGATTAAATCTGGTATAGCTGTGATTTCATTGGATTTATCATCTACTTTAACTTGACCAATAGATATACCTATATCAGCAAGAAAGCCTGAAACTATATAAGGAGTATTACCACTATTAATAGCATCTCTAGCACTTTTTATTGCTTTACCATCAATACATAAATGTTGTCCTTTTTTGTCAACAATTTCTTTTATCCAATCGATAAATATATTTAAAAAATTTTTAGTATCTATTAAAGAAAAAACTCGAGAAAAAGTATCATGAGAAGGAATACCATTTTCTAATGATAAAAGATTAGTAAAATAATCTTCATGAACTTCCAAAAAATCTGCCATATTTTCAAAGTCAGTATATCCACATAAGATACCATATACTGTCATTACTAAGATATTTGCTAAATCATGTTTTTTCCCTCTTATATCCCTTGGGTCTTCTAATATTTCAAAATGATTTATTAATGATTTCATATATTCTTACACCGTCCTATATTATAAGAATACATAATTTTTTTTATTTAAAAAAGTAATTATACCAAATTTTACATTATTTTTTTTATGCGATTGCCATATACATTTTCTAGAATTCTTGCAGGTTTCATTTAGAGTATGTTATAATAACTATAATAAAAAGAAATGTTAATGAGTCGGTGAATATGAAAAATTGGACAACAGAAAGTTATAGCAAATATCGTCATGTTTTAAAAAGTAAGCAAGATAGAACCTACCAAGAATTTCAAAAGAAATGTATTCAAACCAAATATGAAATCATTGGCATTCGGGTTCCTATCGTAAGACGAATATCGAAAGAAATTGCAAAAAGGGATATTGCCTCTTTTTTAAAAGTTACAAAGAATAAATATTACGAAGAAGTTCTAATAGAGGGTTTTGTGTTAGCAAGTATGAAGGAAAAAGAAACTTTACTAAAGTATTTGCCACAGTATATAGAAAAGATTGATAACTGGGCCATTTGTGATGGATTTTGTGCGAGTTTAAAAATTGTAGAAAAAGAAAAATCATTTTGGTTTTCCTATTTTAAAGAATATGTGAGTTCAAACGAAGTCTTTAAAATAAGAGTTGGCTTGGTAATGTTTTTAAATTATTTTATTAGTCCAGAATATTTAGAAGAAATTTTTTCTTTAATAGAGGAAATTACCATAGATTCTTACTATGTCAACATGGCAATTGCTTGGCTTTTATGTGAATGTTTTATTCAATTTAGGGAAGAAACTTTAACTTATTTAGTAAAAAGTCATATAAATACATTTACTTTTAACAAAACGATTAGTAAAATAAAAGAGAGTTTTCGCGTAAACGAAGAAGATAAAAAATATTTAGAAAGCTTAAGGAGGAAAGTAAAATGAAAAAGTGGAAGATTTTGATTATTTTAGGTAGTTTCTTATTTCTAACCGGTTGTGGAAAAACCATTTTAAGTGAAGAAAAGACTTACGAAAATATCACGTACCAAGAGACGAATAAGAAAACCAATACTGTAGTGATTAACCTAGAGCAAGAGAAAAAAATCATTATGGAACTATATCCAGATGTGGCTCCAATTACAGTGGCCAACTTTCAAAAATTAGTTGCAAGTGATTTTTATAACGATACGATTTTTCATCGCGTAGTAAGAAATTTCGTGATTCAAGGTGGAGATGGTACTGATTTAGGAAGAAATGCCAGTACAATCAAAGGTGAATTTCAAGAAAATGGTGTGGAAAATTCTTTAAAACATGAACGTGGCATTGTATCCATGGCCAGAAATGGGATTAGTATGGATAGTGCCAGTAGTCAATTTTTCATTGTTCTTGAAAATAATCAAAATACCGCCAATTTGGATGGTTCCTACGCGGCTTTTGGCAAAGTTTTAGCAGGTATGGATGTAGTTGATGAAATTGCATCGGTAGTAACAGATAACAATGACAAACCCTTAAAAGATATAAAAATGGTGAGTATGGAATTTATAAAGGTGGTGGATAAACATGAATAGAGAAGACCTAGCAGAATTTTTATTTCCTAATATAACGAAAACAGTAGAAGACTATGAAAAACTCTATCCAGCAAGAAATTTAGAAGAGAATGCAAGAGTAACCAGATATGCCCCAAGTCCTACAGGATTTATGCATATTGGGAATTTCCTAGCAGTTACGATTTCTTATGTACTTGCGAAAAATAGTAATGGTATTTTTTACTTAAGAAATGAAGATACGGATACCGCTCGGGAAGTGGAAGGAGCGATGGAATTTATTCGTCATATTTTAGAACATTATCATATGGAACCAGACGAATACGAATATCGCGATACCAATGAGACAAAAGGTATTTATGCTCCTTACATTCAATCGGAAAGAAAAGAAATTTATCAAGCCTTCATTAAACATTTGATTAAAGAAGGAAAAGCCTATCCTTGTTTTCTAACTCAAGAAGAAATAGATGTTATTCGTGAGGGGCAAGCTAGAGATAAAAGAAGAATTGGTATTTATGGAAGATACGCGAAATATCGTGATTTACCAGTTGAAGAAGCCATAGAACGTATTAAAAATGGGGAAGCTTACACCATCCGTTTAAAAAGTAGTGGAGACTTTAATCGTAAGTTTAAATTTAATGATTTAGCCTTTGGTGAAATGGAACTACCGGAAAATGATTTGGACATTCCAATTATGAAAAGTAAAGATGGACTTCCAACCTATCATTTTGCTCATTTGGTAGATGATCATTTAATGCACACAACCCATGTTGTTCGTGGTCAAGAGTGGATAAGTTCCGTACCAATTCACTATGAATTATTTAAAACCTTTGGCTTTCCAATGCCTAAATACATTCATATTCCTTTAATTCTAAAAAAGGACGGGGATAGCGTTCGTAAAATTTCCAAACGTTTGGATCCGGAAGCCCGAATGAGTTACTATGAAGAAAAAGGGTATCCTGCTTATGCTTTAATTGAAGCCATTATGACGATTGCCAACTCTAATTACGAAGCCTGGAGAGAAGGACATCCTACCTCTAGTTTCACCGAATTTCCTTTTTCGCCCAAAAAGATGAGTGCAAGTGGAGCTTTATTCGATTTAGATAAACTAGACAATATTTCTAAAAACTATATCAGTCGTTTAACCAAAGAAGAAGTTTATGAAGGCGTTCTTTCTTGGAGTCAAAAATACGATTCAGAATTTTACGAACTCTTAACCAAATACAAAGAATATTCTATGGCTATCTATAATATTGAAAGAGAACAAAAGAAACCTCGTAAAGACTATACATATTTTGGGGAAATCAAAGAAAAAACTTGGTATATGTATGACGAATACTTTGATAGTTCTAAAATTGATTTTTTAGAATATGATGTAGAAGAAGTAAAAAAGATTTTAACAACGTACAAGAGTCTTTATAACGAGAAGGATACTCAAGAAGAGTGGTTTAATAAAATAAAAGAGATGTGTGAAAACTTAGGCTATGCGACAAACATGAAAGAATATAAGGAAGACCCAACCCCTTATAAAGGAAGCATTGTGGATGTCACCAACATCATTCGTCTTACTTTAACCTCTCTTACAACTACACCAGATTTATACAGTATCATGCAAATTTTAGGAAGCGAAAAAGTTTTGACAAGATTCGACAAAATGATTGCAAAATAAGCTTCTTTTTTTTATAATAACTTGTAAGAAAAGAGGGTTTAAAAGATGGCAGAAAAGAAGAAAACGACGACGAGAAAAACAAGTGCACCAAAAAAGACAACAACCGCAAAAACAAATGGGAAAACAAAAAAGGTAAGTCAATCAACCACAAACAAAAAAATGGTTTCTCCTGTAAAAAAAGAAGATGCCTTAAAAGCAAAAAAAACAAATACGACTTCTAAAAAACAAGAAGTAACTTCTAAAAAGAAAACCACATCCAATTCCCAAAAAACAGTACCTAAAACAAGTACGCAAACGAAAAAAAAGACATCATCTAACCTAAAAAGTGCCACCCATACACCATCTAAATCCTCTAACGCCAAAAAAAACACCACGAAAAACAAGACCCAAAATGTAAAAATTACTCCTAAAAAAGAAATTGCAACAACGCTAAACAAAGAAATTTTCAAAAAAGAAGAGCCAATTAAAATTATTACGGGAACGAAAACCGGAAAAAAGAAAATCACCAAAAAAACAACAACATGGAAAGAAAAAGTGATGGCCTTTGGAAAGAATATTCTCAAGAAAAATACAAAGAAAACGCCAAAGAAAACACCAAATCCCCCTAAAAAGAATCAAGAAAATTTAAAAATCGAAAAAGCAAAAATCAAAGAGTTTAATGTAAAAAGACGAAGACTAATTTTTTTCTCTATCCTATGTTTGGTTTTGGCGATTCTTCTTATGATTCCTTATGGAAAGAGCACTTATTTATCAGGAGCTTCGAATAAGAAATTAGAGATGCCTAAATTTTTAAAGTTACAAGAAGAATGTTGTAGCTATACAGCCATTTTTAGTTCTCCAAGAAGTGTATGGTCCTTAAAAAAGGATATGCAAGCCATTCTTAAAAATTATGAAGTTCTGAATTGCGATGGAAAGACTTTTTACTACAATTCTAGTGAAAACTATACGATAACAGAATATAGTGTAAAAAGAGGCATTTTATTTAATGAAATGACACTACAATATGGTAATGGTAATTCTTGTGATATTGATACAAAATTTAAAAAACTGGATTTACTTCCCAATGATTTTTCTTTAGAAGATGCCAAAAAAGATGGTAATTATGTTATTACCGAAAACAAAGTATATAATGCGAGTGCTTATGACCGTTTTATGGAAAATGTAGGGAGTGGGCGTGCGAGTACCTTACGTATTGTAAAGACAAATGAATTAGGAAATGTTTTAATTACAGACTTAGAATATACGAAAGAAAGAAAGTTTCTTGTTTCTTATGATGGAACAAGAGATACTACCAAAAATAATAAAGGTATAGTGGCTTATAAATTTGAACATTTAATGGTTTATGATCATAAACTATACGCTTATAATGGGGATAAAATAGATATTTATAATAATAAACCTTATGAAACTTACTATTTGTTTGATATTGCGTAAGACTCTATATTTATTTTCTTTTAAAATGGAATATGGTATGATGAAATTAATAAGAATGTAAAGGATTGAAATTTATGAAAGAAAAATATAAAAAAGGGTGTATTTTGGTAACCATTACAAGTATTTTAATACCAGTTTTATTGGTATTTTTAATGATTGGTTTTCATAGTCATGAACTGGTTGTGAAGTGGGTACATTATATTTTATTTTTAATGAGTTTTATAGCACTTTCTTTTTTAATTTTAGGAATTGTTCTTTTGTTTAAAAGCAAAAAAGAAGAAAAGGATAAAAAAATATCAAAAAAGAAAAAAATCGTATTTTCAATCATTGTGGGGTTCGAAATATTGGGAGCCAGTACATTTTTATTTTTCCTATATGGCCCTTGGGGAGGTTTTCGTTCTTTTTTGATACCTTCTGCTATGACTACAATGAACCATCGCTATCTTGCAACTTGGTTTTATAGTAAAGAAGAAATAAAAAAAGTATTAGAGGAGAATCAAATATTTGAAATCGATGAAGAAACCAACTTGGATTTAATTGAAATACGAAAAAATTTTAATAAAGATCATTATGAAAATGAATACGAAAAAGAAATTTTTACAGTAGACGACATTCATGCAGATTATAAAATTATTCCGATTTCTGGTAAAAATTATGAAGGATATATGGCGGTCGTTTATGACCCATCTAGAATAGCGGTTGCTACCACCAAGTATTTAGGAAACCGCGGAGAATATGTCACAGAAATGGCTGCAAATTATCAAGCATTAATAGCAGTAAATGGAGGAGGATTTTCGGACCCAAATAAAAAAGGAAGTGGGGGAACTCCTGAAGGGGTTTTAATTCAAAACGGCGAAGTTCTATCTGATAAAGGCTATGATCGTTCAGGTGGACTTATTGGTTTTACAGAAGATAACAAGTTGATTTTAGGTAAGATGAGTGCTAAAGAAGCCAAAGAAAAAAAGGTTCGCGATGCTGTTACTTTTGGACCATTTTTAATCGTGAACGGAAAAAGAAGTATTATTAAAGGAAATGGAGGTTGGGGAAATGCCCCTAGAACTGCCATTGGTCAAAGAGAAGATGGAATTGTTTTGCTTTTAGTTCTTGATGGTAGAAAAGTAACAGTTCCAGGAGCAACTATGCTTGATTTAACGAATGTTTTAGAAAATTATGGTGCTATCAATGCTGCCAATTTAGATGGTGGAACTTCTACGGTTTTAGTTTTGCCTAAAAGTGAAGCTAGCAAATACATTACGGAAAAAGAGATGAAAAGTCATTGTCTGAAAGAGTATTGCTATATCAATGACATTGTAAATGGAAGCGGGTCTCATGTGACAAGACCGATTGTAAGTTCTTTTATTGTCAAATAAAAAATTTTATGATAGACTAATAGTGTTACCAAAAAATGGAACACTTTTTCTTGGCCTGTTGGTGAAGGGGTTTAACACGCCACCCTCTCAAGGTGGTATTCACGGGTTCGAAACCCGTACAGGCTACCAATTATGTTTATGAATCCCTTTTAAATGAAGGGATTTTAATATTTTTACTCTCAAAATTACTCTTGTTTGATATTTTAAGAATTATTTTTTATTTCGATTTTTTTCCTTTTGTTTAAGTGGTAGTCGTAATGCTTCGATTGCTTATGCTTTTTCAAAGATGCTTTTAGAATATAAAAATGTAGAGCAATTGGTCCGTTCGTTAAGAAAAAATTAAATGTTGATTAAAGGGTCAGAAGAAGAATATTTTTCATAAAGAAGAGTTATTCTTTTTCCTTTGATTTCAATAAAACCTTCTTCCTTTAAATTTTTAAGTTCACGAGTCATAGCACAACGATCAATGGCTAAATAATCTGCCAAATCGGTAAAATTAAAAGGAAGATAAATAAATTTTGAACCATGCTTATTAGAGGCAATACTAAAATACTCCAAAAGCCGATTGCGAATCGTTTTCTTCGTTAGTATTTCAATGCGTTCATTTTTTTCTTTTCCTTTGGCAATGGTAATTTCCAGTAAATTTTTGATAAATTGCAAATAATAATCTTTGGTAATTTCTTTTTCTTCGATAATACTTTCATAGTCAATTAATAAAATAGAAGAATCTTCTTTAGCTAGAATGTCATATTCACCACGATTGAAAGTTAAAAGAGAAGTATTAAAAGTGTCTTCATCATAAATTTCTTCAAAAATAGTTTTATTTCCATTGGAATCGTTTTTGATTATTTCTAAGTAACCATTTAAAACATAGCCAATTAAATTATCCCCGTGAATCGATTTTAAAATAGATGTATTTTTTTTGACATGTAAAGTTTGTGTCTCAAAAATTTTTTCTAATTTTTCACGATTTCTAGGATTTATGCCGTCAAAAAGTTTTACCATTTTCCACCTCACAAAATAATTATACAAAAAAATGCAAAATGTTGCAAATGCAACATTTAAAAAGATTTGGGTGGTGCTATACTTTGGGTATGGTAGAAGGAGTGTAAGTAGTATGAAAATTATTAAAAGAGATGGCCATATGGTTGATTATAGCCCAGAAAAAATCGAGAATGCAATTATGAAAGCAAACAAAGAAGTTGAGGAAGAAGAGCAAGCAAGTAGTACGCAAATTAAAAATATTATTAAGTATATTGAAAATTTAGGTAAGAAAAGAATGCTTGTGGAAGACATTCAAGATATTATTGAAAAAAAGTTAATGGCAATTGGAAAATATGAACTTGCCAAAAAATATATTACCTATCGTTATACAAGAGAATTGGTAAGAAAAAGCAATACCACTGATTTAGCCATAAAGGAATTAATCGATGGAGAAAACGAGTATTGGAATACTGAAAATTCCAATAAAAATGCTAAAGTTGTTACAACCCAAAGAGATTATTTAGCAGGTATTACGAGTACCGATATTACCAGAAGATTTTTACTTCCAGAAGATATTGTTCGTGCTCATGATGAAGGAATTATTCATTTTCATGATGCCGATTATTTTGCCCAAAATGCCCTACACAATTGTGATTTAATTAACTTAGAAGATATGCTTCAAAATGGAACCAACATTAATGGTGTTATGATTGAAAAACCGCATCGCTTTTTGACTGCCATGACCATTGCAACCCAATTAATCACCGCAGTCAATTCGAGCCAATATGGCGGATGCACAATCACCCTTACGCATTTAGCCCCTTTCGTAAGAGATAGTTATAAAAAATATTTAGAAAAGTACAAAAAACGTAAATTTTCTAAAGAAGATTGTGAAAAATATGCTAAAGAAGATTTAGCAAAAGAAATTACAGATGGTGTTCAAACATTCCAATATCAAATTAATTCGATGACGACAACAAATGGTCAAGCTCCTTTTTTAAGTGTTTGCATGTATTTAGGAGAAACAGAAGAATACAAAGAAGAACTTGCCATGATTATTGAAGAAGTTTTAAAACAAAGAATTGAAGGAATGAAAAACGAAAAAGGCGTTTATATTACACCAGCTTTCCCAAAACTTTTATACGTTCTAGAAGAAGACAATATTCATGAAAATAGCAAATACTGGTATTTAACAAAACTTGCCGCAGAATGTACTGCAAAACGTATGGTACCAGACTATATTTCTGAAAAAATTATGAAACAATTAAAAATTGATAAAAATGGTAATGGAAACTGCTATCCTTGTATGGGATGTCGAAGCTTCTTGACTCCGTATGTTGATGAAAATGGAAAACCAAAATATTATGGACGTTTCAATCAAGGAGTTGTGACGATTAACTTAGTAGATGTTGCCTTAACAAGTGATAAAGATATGGATTTGTTCTGGAAAGTCTTTGACGAAAGACTAGAACTTTGCCACCGTGCTTTACAAATTCGTCATAAAAGACTTAGTAAAGCAACAAGTGATGTTGCCCCAATTCTTTGGCAATACGGAGCTCTTGCCAGACTAAAAAAAGGAGAGTCTATTCACGAATTATTGCACCATGGTTACTCAACGATTTCTTTAGGATATGCCGGTCTATATGAATGCGTTAAATTTATGACTGGACATAGTCATACGGATAATGGTGTAGGTAAGGAATTTGGTCTAGAAGTCATGAGACACTTAAATGATGCTTGTAAAAAATGGAAAGAAGAAGAGGATATCGATTATAGTGTTTATGGTACCCCAATTGAATCCACAACTTATAAATTTGCGAAAGCTTTAAGAGAACGTTTTGGTGTTATTAAAGGCATTACAGACCGAGACTATATTACCAATAGTTATCATGTTCCAGTTTTTGAAGAAATTGATGCTTTTACCAAATTAAAATTAGAAGCTGAATTCCAAAACTTAAGTCCAGGTGGTGCTATTTCTTATATTGAAACCCCAAATTTAAGCAACAACTTGAATGCAGTTATAGAAGTTATTAAGTTTATTTATGATAATATTATGTATGCGGAATTAAATACCAAATTGGATTATTGCCATGAATGTGGTTACACCGGAGAAATTTTAATCGACGATAACCTTGAGTGGTATTGCCCAAATTGTGGAAATAGAGACCATGACAAAATGAATGTAGCAAGACGTACATGTGGTTATATTGGAGCAAACTTCTGGAATAAAGGAAGAACCCAAGAAATTAAAGAAAGAGTTATTCACATTGATAACAAAGATGACGAGGAATAAATATGCGTTACAATAAAATAAGAAAAATGGATATTGCTAATGGTCCGGGGGTTCGTATATCTATTTTTATGCAAGGATGTGCTTTTCATTGCAAGAATTGCTTTAATCCCGAAACCCATGATTTTAATGGGGGACGTGAATTTACCGACGAAACAATAGAGCATATCTTAGATTTATGTGGAAAAGAGTATATTGCTGGTTTATCAATATTAGGAGGAGAACCGATGCATCCCAATAATATCGAAGGAACTTTAAAACTTGCTCGTGCTTTTAAAGAAAAATTCCCCCAAAAAACTTTATGGGTTTGGAGTGGATTTCTCTTTGATCGAGACTTGAAAGAAAAAGAAGTTTTAAAATATATTGATGTGTTAGTGGATGGTCAATATATGGATGAACTTCATAATCCTATGCTTGCATGGCGAGGTTCTTCCAATCAAAGAGTAATTGATGTCCAAAAGTCATTAAAAACTAAAAAAATTATATTATATGAAAATGAACTTCAAACGGTATGAAGTTTTTTTCATATAAAAGGAAAGGAAAAAAATATATGACACATGAAATGAAATTACAACCAAAATACTATGATTTTATTCGTTTTGGTACCAAAAGAATCGAACTTCGTCTTTTGGATGAAAAAAGACAAAAAATTAAAATAGGAGATACCATTACATTTTTAAAAGAACCTGAATTACAAGAATCTTTTCAAGCCAAAGTGATAGACTTATTAAAGTATAATACTTTTGAAGAACTATTGAACGATTTTCCCATTTCTTTACTCGCCGATGAAAGGATGACCAAAGAAGAATTAAAGAATACTTTAGAACAATTTTATCCCAAAGAAAAACAAGAACAATATGGCGTTGTAGGAATAAAACTAGATTTATTTTCATAAATTACAAAAAGTAGCAAAAAATTTTGAAACTTGTGCTAGAATAAGAAGAGGTGAAAAAATATGACTTTTTCAAAAGTAAAAATTGCCATTAATGTTCCATTAGAGTACACAGAAAAAGTTCGTGATGCTTTATTTGAAATTGGAGCAGGAAAGATTGGCAATTATAATTGTTGTAGTGTAATAACAAAATGTAGTGGAACTTTTAAACCGAATGAAAATGCAACTCCTTTTATTGGAGAAAAAAATGTGTTTAAAACAGTAGAAGAAGAAAAAATAGAAGTGATTTGTCCAGTTTCTATTGTAAAAAGGTTACTAACTAAAATTCGTGAAGTTCATCCTTATGAAGAACCAGTTATTATGATTACACCCTTAATCGAAGAAGAGTATTTTAAATAAAGAAGGTAGTTTTTGTGGAAAAGTATCAAGAAGTAGAAAGAAGTATTATTAAAACATATCGTAAAGAAATTTGGAGTCGTTTTATCAAAGCAGTTAAAGATTATGAACTTATCAAAGAAAATGACAAGATTATGGTCTGCATTAGTGGAGGAAAGGATTCCTTTTTACTAGCCAAATGCATTCAAGAATTAAAAAAGCATGGAAAGATTCATTTTGATGCTTCTTTTGTTGTTATGAACCCTGGTTATAATGAAGAAAATAAAAAGAAAATCTTAGAAAATGCCAAAATACTAAATGTTCCGATTGAAATGTTTGAAACCGATATTTTTGATGTTGTAAGTTCTTTAACAGAAGGAAATCCTTGCTACTTATGTGCTAGAATGCGCAGAGGACACCTTTATAATAAGGCACAAGAACTAGGTTGTAATAAAATTGCTTTGGGGCATCATTTTGATGATGTAATTGAAACTACTTTATTATCCATGTTTTATGGTGCTGAAATTAAGACCATGATGCCAAAACTTTATAGTGATAATTTTCCCGGATTAGAGTTAATAAGACCACTTTATTTAGTGAAAGAAAATTCTATTTTATCCTGGGCAAAGTATAATGATTTACATTTTATTAATTGCGCTTGTCGTTTTACAGAAAGTTGCAGTATTAATGATGATGGAACAAGCAAACGCCTTGAAATGAAAAAATTAATTAATACACTACGTAAAGAAGAAAAGGATATTGACGATAACATTTTTAAGAGCATGCATAATATCAATATGAATTGCATTTTAGGTTATCGAAAAGATGATGAAAAACATTCTTTTTTAGAAGAATATGATAAATAGAAATACTTAAAAACAGAATCTATATGACCATAGATTTCTTTTTTTGCTATCTTGTCAAAACTTCAAAAAAAGTGTAGAATTAGATTAAGATATGGAGGAGAAAGAGAAATGAATAATTTCAAAAAGAACCTCCCAACCAAGCGAAATAGTCGTCTGGGGGGGGGGTATATTAGATAATAATAAGAAACCAGAGGACTTAAAGCGATTTAATAAAAATAAAAAACAAAAAAATATTATAATCGGAAGTATAATAACAATTGTATTAATAATCGGAGGTATAAGTTTATACCGAAGTTTTGCTATGTATGAAGAAAGAAAAACATTTGATGTATTAAAAGGAACGGTACCGGATTTTTCGAGTGGAGATATAACCTTAGCTTTTACAGTAAATAAAGAAAAAGTAAGTGGAAGTTTTCCAAATCGAAATAGTGGTTATCTCGTACAAGATGTACAATGTGAAGAAGATGTTACAGCGGAATGGAACAATTATGAATGGAATTTAGAACATATAAAAAATCCTAAAAACGCAAGTAAAATAAAATGTAATATAGATTTTACAAAATTGTATACAGAAGATATGTTACATGGAGCCTATCCTGCATTCGATGAAAATGAAGAATTAGTACCAGTAGAAATTGGAGAGAATGGAAAAGTAACGAAAGCCAATTTATACGATGCATGGTATAGTTATGAGGAACAAAGATGGGCAAATGCAGTCATATTAAATGCAACAGGAAAAGCTCAAACTATTGAACCAGGTAATCAGATAGAAGAGGGTTGGATAGAAAGTTATTTTGTATGGATACCGAAATATAGTTATAAGTTATTTGATAAAGAATTAGGAAAGTATGCAGAAGCGACTCAAATAGAAAGCAAAGATAATTTAGCAATAGAAATAAAATTTGGACTAGATAATACAACCGATGATGGAGAAATAAATGGAGAATCAACTTGCAAAACGCCGATGTTAAATAATGAAGTCCAAGGTGAGTCTGGAGGAAGTGGAAATTGTGATTATCAAGAGTGGATGACGCATCCAGCGTTTTTAGCCTTTAGAGGAAATGGTTTATGGGTCGGCAAGTTTGAAGCGAGTAACGATAATGGGATTCGAATAAAACCAAATGTAACAAGTTTGAGAACTATTACAATAGCATATTCTTTTAGAAATTCCAAAAACTATAAACCAGACTTACAAAGTCATTTAATCAAAAATACGGAATGGGGAGCAGTAGCTTATTTAACACAAAGTATATATGGTAGATGCGATAAGAAAACAAATCAATGTACTGAAGTGTCTCTTAATACTCATAGTGGATTTATGACAGGATACACAGGGAATACAGCCTATGGAGGATTAGATAATGCTCAATCAGCAAGTACAACCGGAAATTATGGTGGTGTTTATGATATGAGTGGAGGATCTTGGGAACAGACCGCCAGTGTTATGTTAGATAGTCAAAATAGAATGCCAATGTGGGAGTCAAGTGAATTATCAACTACTGATTTCGATGATTTAAGATATTATGATGTATATTCTTATTATACCGATCAAACACATTGGGATAGAAGGATACTTGGAGATGCTACCGGCGAAGTTGGTCCATTTGTGTTATCTAATAGTCATTATATAAGTTCGATGTGGGGAGATTACGCCGACTTTTATAGTTCGACTGGCCCTTGGGTACTCCGTGGTGGTTGGAATGGAGAGGGAACAGGTGCTGGAGTGTTTAATTTCGAGTTTTACAAAGGTTCAGCGAATGTCTGGGATGGTTTTCGTGTTGTCCTTGCCGTAGAATAACCTATGCAATCCTTAGAAATAAAAAACTCTTGTGGATTATCACAAAAGGAATTAGCCAAAATAGGTATGACCCAACAACAATATTTTAGATATGAAGTAGGAGTTAATAAAATAAAATTAGAAAAAAAAGTAAAAATTTTTAAAAATATACTAATTTTATCGAAATTAGCTCAAAAAAGGTAAATTGTGGCAACAATTTATCTTTTTCTATTGAAAATTTGCTTGAAAATTGTTTCAATTTAACAAATTTGTTATTTGCAAGTTATTTTTTTCTTTGCTATAGTGCCTTTCGGAAAGGAGGTAAAAAAGTTTTGGTTAAAAAACGAAAGGTATATTTTGACAATCCAAATTTTAAAAATGATGCTTTATTTAAAGTCATTATGACAAGTCCGAAAACGAGAAAATTTGCTGTTGGTATATTAAATGCATTAACAGGAATAAAAAAGGAATATTTAGAAAATGCTACCTATATCGGAGGAGAAGAAATCAATAAAAAAAATATAAACGAAAAGAAGCAATCAACCGATGTTACAGTAAAAGTAAATGATGAACAACAAATTATCGTAGAAATGAATCAATATAAGACTGATGTCATATTTCCGAAAAATAGTATGTATGTAATGAGTAGAATTGTAGAAAATACAAATGCTGGAGATACACTGTATCAAAAGTTTATTTTAATTAATATAGATAATTTTAATGCCTTTAAAACAAAAAAGCCATTACTTACATTTCTAATAAGAGATGAAGAAGGACATATAGAAAATGAACTATATAAAAGCATTCATTTAATTCTTGAAAATTGTATCAATAGTTCCTATAATATATCTAAAGAGATAAAGAAATTTGCAGAATTTATTTATGAAAAAAGAAAAATAGAAGAATTAGAAAGCAAATATAAAGGAGACGAAATATATATGGCAGTTGTAAGAACAGTAAAAGAATTGAGTACTGATCCAGAATTTTCAGGATATTATGATATAGAAGAAAAGCATAGACAAGAATTAGTAGATGCAAAAAATACTGGAATACGAGAAGGTAAAGAAGAGGGCGAAAAGCAAGCTTATATTTCTACAGCTAAGAAGTTACTTCAATTAGGAGTTATTACAGCAGAACAAATCTCAGAAGCAACAGGATTGACTCTAGAAGAAATACAAAAGTTGAAAGAAGAGTAATCTTCTTTTTTAACATCTTCTTTTTTGATGTGCAATTATAATACAAATGTGACAGTTATTCCAATTTACCATCAAAATTTCAGGAACCGATGATGTGATAATAA
>CANRJW010000029.1 GCA_947631035.1 uncultured Bacilli bacterium | reverse complement strand
TTCTCATTCCTTTCCAAAAATTGAGTTGGATTGGTTTGACAAACCTACACTGTGCAATTATTTCTTCTTTGATAAAGCTTATGCCGAGAAAACATTAAAATTTTAGGGAGGATGTGATAGGCTTTTATGCCTCAGGCAGATTGTAGCTTTGCTACTCGCTGCTGAGCCTCTGCCTTATTTTCACATCATCGGTTCCTGAAATTTTGATGGTAAATTGGAATAACTGTCACATTTGTATTATAATTGCACACTATTTTTGCTTTACTTTTCTCTATCTATTATATTATAATCTATTTAAGCGAGTTACTAAGCATAGTGCTTGCCTTTAATGGACGGCACCATTCCTTTCGGAAATGGTGTTTTTTGTTATCCTCTCTTCCACATTCCCACGCTCAACCAAAACCCCACGGTTGTCAGTTCTTGTGTTTAGTCTTTTCGACTAATCGGATAATTATCCACAATAGGATAATGATTAAACAATCTTTTTTATCCACTGTGAACCACCTCTTTTTCTTTTAAAATTTGGTGGCAAACTCCACAACTTCGTAGCTCGCAGGAACAATCTATCATAGAAAAAATAGAAAATCAAATCACCAATTTGTTAAATTTGAGCATATTTCAAGCAAATTTTTCATAGAAAAAGGCAAATTGTTGTGACAATTTGCCTTTTTTGAGTGAATTTCGATAAAATTGGTATATTTTTTAAAAATTTTACTTTTTTTCTAATTTTATTGTATAACCACAAGTATTAATTATTTTCAAGTACATTTCTAAAGTAATTTTATTAATTCTTACTTCATATCTTGAGTATTGTTGTTGGGTTACACCTATTTTCTTGGCTAGTTCTGTTTGAGATAAATGACTACTTATGCGTAATTGCTTTAAATTCATATCCAACTTTCCTTTCAAAAAAACTACTCAGAAATAATCCGAATAGTTTTTCGTACATTATGACTTTCAAAATTTTACTTGCCACTCCGTACTGTTCATGTGTTTATTTGGCTTTCTACCAAAAAGGAATTAGATTTCTATGGCAAACAAACTTATAAAGTCCCTAAACCTTATTTTAAGCGTGGTATAAGCAGTAAATTGAATAACCATTATGCCATAGCGCGAGCGAGAACGACGCGGAAACTGTTGTTGGTATTCGTAGTACCTGCGTTATGATTGAAGGCAAACACACCAGCATTCGCTCCGTCGTCGTAGTAGCCACCACGGTAAAACCAAGGGTTAGTAGAGTTAACAAAGTTAGCGTTTTTAATCGAATCCCTACCTTAATCTATATAAATAGTAAGACCAAATTTTCAATGTCCGCCCAAGTTTCCAAAAACAAGAGAGAAAGGTGGGCGAATGTTCTCATTCATTTTACCTTTTCAACCAGTCACCCCCTGAATTCATGAAAAAGCAGAGTTCGTGCAAACGCACTCACGGAGCGAGAACGACGCGGAAACCGCGGTATTTAGACCCAGTCAGTGAGCCACAAGCGAAGAAAAATACACCAGCAAGCTCCCCGTCGGAGTAGTCGCCACCACGGGAAGCCCAAGGTTTATCAGAGTAAACGAAGTTAGCCCAACCACCCCACATTGAACTCACACCATTAAGCCCCGACGATCCAAACGGCCCAACTTCCCCTGTAGCATCTCCAAGTATTCTTCGTTCCCAATGTGTGTGATCAGCATTATAGGAATATACATCGTAATATTTTGGGTCGTTTAAATCTTCATCTTTTAATATACTAGAACCATATACCTCTGTTGTTCCATTTGTATCTAACATAATACTAGCCATCAGTTCCGATGCTCCACCGGACATATCATAGATGCCACTATAATTTCCTGTGGTACTCGCTTCTAACGAATCATTAAAATAACTAGTTGTATTGGTTCGACCAGTGATAAAAGCATTACTTCCATTAACACTTACTTTTGCACAAGTATTTTTTTCTTTATCACATCTACCATAAATACTTTGCGTTAAATAAGCAACTGCTCCCCATTCTGTATTCTTTATTAAATGACTTTGTAAATCTTGTTTGTATTCTTTTGATTTTTTAAAGGATTCTCCTATTGTAATACTTCGCCAACTACTTACATTCGGTTTTATTTGTATATCACTTGTATTTTTCTTACTTGTTTCAAACTTACCAACCCACAATCCTGTTGTTCCTTCAAAAGCTAAAAATGCGGGATGCGTCATCCAATAACCTTCTTGACATTGACCACTATCTCCAGACTTTCCTTGTACTTTATTCTCTAACATTGGAGTTTTGCATGTTGGTTCTCCATCTATTTTTCCATTATCTTTTGTATTATCAAGTCCAAATTTTATTTCTATTGCTCTATTTTGCTTTTCGCTATCTAATGTTCCACTTGCATTTTCATACTTTCCTAATTGTTCATCAAATAACTTATAACTATATTTCGGTATCCATACAAAATAACTTTCGATATCAACATCTGGTATTTCTGTACCATCTGCATATTCCTTGTTTTGGGCTTCTTCTGTTAGGATTACGGCATTCGCCCAGTTCTTTTCGCAATAATTATACCAATCACCATTTGAATCTACTTTGGTTACAACTCCTTTGTCTCCTATTTTTACTGGTATCATTCCTTCTCCTAACACTGGGTCTGCTCCATGTAAATCTGAATCACATTTTGGCCTAAAGTCAGGTACTGTTCCTTTTAAGACATTAAAAGTTGCCTTTTCTTCATATATGGCAAAACTTCGGTATAAACTTATACCTCCTATTATTGCTACTATTGCTATTATACTTACAATTATAATTTGTTTTTGTTTCTTATGTTTATTAAATCGTTTTAAGTCCTCTGGTTTTCTATTATTATCTATATAACCCCCCCCCCAGACGACTATTTGTCTCGGTTGGGAGGTTCTTTTTGAAACTTTTCATTTCTCTTTCTCCTCCATATCTTAATCTAATTCTACTATGAATCACCATAAATTTCAATCATGAAAAAAAGAAGAACTCTATTTTTTGAATTCTTCTGATTAATCAACGAAACAACATAATGGATAGGAAAGCTAGATAAATAACCAAAACAATATAACCATTTATTTCATCTGCTTTACTAGATTTTCCATTTATTCCTAGTGCCATAGTTGTTAAATAGCCTCCAATTAATCCCCCTATATGGGCCGCATTATCTATACCAGATAATGTAAAACCTAAGATTAAATTTAAAACAATAACAGGAATAATTTGCGCACGCAAGACATTCCCTAAATACAAACGATAATGATACCCAAAATAAAGCATACTACCAAGTAAACCAAAAAGGGCTCCACTGGCTCCAACACTAATGCCTGTATTAAAAAGACTAGACATTAAACTACCACTTATGGCACTCACTAAATAAATGGCAATAAATTTCTTTTTTCCTACAAAATTTTCGAGTTGGACACCAATGATACATAAAGAATAAAGATTAACCAATAAATGAATCAATCCAGCATGTAAAAAGGTTCCTGTTAAAAGTCTCCATAATTCACCATTTCGAATGGCACTACCACTCACAGCACCCAATCGATACAACGTATAAGCATCAATTGAACCTCTACCAACGATAAAACTTACAAAAAAGGCAAAGGCACAAAGGGCCATCAAGACATAAGTAACAATTATTTTTTTCGGTTTAAATGTTGCTTCATAAATTTGATTGTTTTCCGCGGTTTTCGCATTTATGTCTTCCGTAACATTAATAATTAAATCTAAACCTTCGGTATTCTTTAATAATTTGTTTTGAATGCCTGGAAAAAACTTATTTAAGTCCGAATTTTCCACATCTTGCATACTTTTAATCATAACAGATTTAATATGCTTATCATCTTCCAACTTAACATTTTCATTGACATCCAAAAAGATATTAAACGTATTCATAGTTAAAGATACGGTTTTTCTTTTAATTTGACGCATGACATTTTTTATTTTATATAAATCTGTATAAAATTGTTCTTTATTATGAATATAATTAGAATTAATACGAACAATTTTATATTTCGCTTCACTATTTTCTAACCAAACTTCATCTTTAACCCCATTGACAATAATGGGAGTATAGTTTTCTTCCGTTATAAAATAATGTACTAAACGCATGACAATTTCATCTTTTGGGGTAATTGTTATTGTATTCATATTTTTAACTCCTTAAGTATATATTTTAGTATATTTCAAATATTTAGTAAAGAGGTGATTCATGCAAAACTTACTTTTAACTCTTGCTTTTATTTTTTCCCATCTTCTTTTATTCTTTCCTGTTCATACACTCATTATCAAGGAAAAAATAGATAATGATTTTTTATTTATTTACCTTAGTAATCTTTTACTATTATTTGCTTTTTTTTATTATTTTATTTTTATAGGAGACTTATTTTTTTCCTTCTTTGTTTCTTTATTTTTAATGATATTTTCTTATTTGCTCATCTATCATATCAAAAATATTTTTGGTCAATATAAACTTTTCAGTCTTCCCTATTTCTTTTTGTGTGTCTATACTTTTTCCCAAGTTTTTCTTCTGTCTTTATTCTAAAGTTTTTAAATAGTCTATAAAATAGGCTGGTAATTCTGAATCAAAAAACATTTCCTTCTTGGTAATGGGATGGACAAAGGTAATTGTTTTTGAGTGTAAAAATTGTCCTACTCCCGGTATGACTTCCTTATTATAAAGGGGATCATTGAATACGGGATAGCCAATATATTTCATGTGTACTCTAATTTGATGGGTTCGGCCGGTTTCTAGATGTAGACTCACTAAAGTATGATTTTTATAACGTTTTAATACTTTTAAATAGGTGATGGCTTCTTTTGAATTCTCTCCTGTTACCATAAATTTTTTACGATTTTTTATATCTCTACCGATTGGAGCATCAATTTTTGCTTCGTTATGAGGAAATACCCCACTTAAGAGAGCTACATATTCTCGCTTTACTGCATGGACTTTAAAATCCTCTGCTAAAATTTCATGGGCTTTATTACTTTTTGCGACCAACATTAACCCAGAAGTATCTTTATCCAAACGATGGACGATACCAGGTCGAGACTCACCATTCACATCACTTAAATTTTCAGTGTAATATAATAGTCCATTTGCTAAAGTATTGTCGTGATTACCACTTCCGGGATGTACCACAACCCCACTTGGTTTATTAATGACTATAATATCTTGGTCTTCATAAACAATATCCAAATCCATTTGACTAGGAGTTAAAGTGCTTTCGGTTTCATATTCCTTTACTATTTCAATGCAATCATTTTTATGCACTAAAAAACTGGGTTTCACTTGTTTTTCATTGACTAAAATGGCGCCTTGTTCTAACATTTTAATAATGATATTGCGAGAATAATCTAATTTCTCACTTAAAAACTTATCGACACGAATATTTTCTTGATCAACTTCTATTTTCATGTTTATCATCTCCTTTAAGAATGGATACAATTAATAAAAAGATACCAATCACAATAAACATATCCGCAAAATTAAAGATGGGATAATGATAATGAATAATTTTAAAAGATAAAAAATCACGGACATACCCTAAAAAAACACGGTCGATTAAATTGCCCATAATGCCTCCTAAAACAAGACCAAAGGCTAGATTGTTTCGTTTATTTTGTTTAAAAATACACATATAATGGTAAATAATAAACAGAGCCACTAAAGAAACAAGAATTAAAAAATCCACTTTATTATTAAAAAGACTCCAAGCAGCTCCATAATTTTCGATAAATTGTAAAGAAAAAAAGTTTTTAATAATAGGGAATGTTTCATGAATCGTTAAAAAAATGCCAACAAGAATTTTGGACATTTGGTCAAGAAATAAAGAAATAACGGCAATCACAAATATTTTTCGGTTCATAAAAATCTTTTTCTTTCTTTTAGTATTATAGCAAAAGAAATCATTAAATTTCAACTAGTATGACATCTTCTCCTATTTTTTTTATTTGATTCATACGGACACTTACTTCTCCACTATTTGAAAAAAAACGAAAAAAACGTCTTGGTTCCACAACAAAATAGGAAACTTGTCCTCCTTCATCAATTTCAATATCGACGATTCTTCCCAGTTTTTTTCCATCCATTAAACTGACAACGTCTTTCGCTTGTAAATCAGAAACACGCATACAACCACCTTGTTATATTGTATTTTTAAGAATGAAAAAAAGAACGATTATTTCGTTCCTGTTGATCCAAATCCACCACTTCCACGCATGGTATCTTCCAATTCCTCTACAACTTGAAAATCCGCTTTTAAATAAGGAGCAATTACAAATTGAGCAATTCTCTCTTCCGGTTCAATCGTAGCCACTTCTTCACTATGATTGTGTAAAGCTACCATTACTTCTCCTCGGTAATCCGAATCAACCACTCCTACTTTATTCGCTGGAGCCAAATGTCTTTTACTCGCAAGTCCACTTCTGGCATAAATAAAACCAGCATAGCCACTTGGTATTTCTACCGCAACACCTGTGGGAACCATTTTGGTTTCATGGGGATTAAAACTCAATGCTTCTTCAACACAAGCATAAAGGTCAGCTCCTGCGGCATTATCTGTTCCATAAGTTGGAATTTTAGCATTTTCTCTTACTTTCTTAATATTAACTACTTCTACTTTCATTTCTTAACCTCACTTTATACCATTATAACAAAAAAAATTATTTTATTAAACGCCTAACATTGCTAATGGCATTTTTTTCAATTCGTGAGACTTGGGCTTGGGAAATTCCTAAAGATTCGGCAATTTCCATTTGCGTTTTCCCTATAATAAATCGTGAAATCAAAACATTTCTTTCCCTTTCTTTGATTTTATTCAAAGCTTTCCGTAAAGAAATCAACATATCTTTATCTTGATTGTTTTCTTTTTTATCCGCAATTTGGTCTTGTAAGTAAATGGTATCTCCACCATCGTTATAGATAGGTTCAAATATACTCATCGGTTCTCTTTGCGATTCTAAAGCATAATGAATTTGATATTCTGGAATGTCTAAAGCCTCGGCAATGTTTTGATTTGTTGGTTCAACACCATAAGTTTTCACATAATCTTCTTTGTACTTAATAATCGAATAAGCAAGGTCTTTGATACTTCTACTCACTCGTATCGGGGTATTATCCCGAATATATCTTTTCACTTCCCCAATAATAAGAGGACAAGCATACGTCGATAGTTTTAAATCATAAGATAAATCAAAATTATCAATGGCTTTTGTAAGACCAATCACCCCTACTTGAAATAAATCATCCATATTATATTTTTCTTTATTGAATCGTTTTAAAATACTTAAGACCAATTTTAAATTGCCGAGAATTAATTCTTCTTTGGCGCTTTCATCTCCTGCTTGGTATCGTTTAAAAAGTTCAATCATTTCACTTTGTTTTAAAACTTTAATATCATTGGTATTTAAGTTTGTAATATCGACTTTGTATTTACTCATTAAAAAACTCCTTTCATAGTTGTTTTGCTAGAAAAGAAGTTTTTTTATTCATTTATTGGTATTATTTATAACTGAGGAGCTAGGACGATGCGGAAACTAGTAGATTGTAGCTCTCCTCCAGCATAACTTGTGAAAGCAAACAATCCAGCCTCGACACCCGACGAGAACGAATTGTCTCTCCTGAACCAAGGAGCACCTTTATCAACCATAGCTGCAAAGTCCTTGAACCAACCACTTTTATTGTGGATAAGTTCACCATACTTAACATTACTAAATGGTCCTATTTCTCCCGTGGCGTCTCCTAAAATACGCTTATTAAATTCAGTGTTATTTTTTGTATTTGAATACTTATCATAATATTTGGCATTCTCCTCCGTTAAATCGTTATTTTCTGTTAAACCACTTGAACCAACTTGTCCACTTATATAGCCAGCAACATATTCTATCGCTCCTCCATTCATATCAAAGATTCCGGTATTATTTTTTGTTGTACTTGCTTCAGCACTTGTAGGATAAACATTAGATTTGGCATTGGCATTTCCTGGAGTTGTAGTTATATAATCTTCATAAACAGTTAACCCATTGTCAGGTTCATTTATAGCAACAACTCCTGTTATATAATTACTGCTATTATTAATTCTTACTTCTTCGCATACTATTTTTCCATCTGTATTTGTACATCTACCATATATACTTTGTGTTAAATAAGCTACTGCTCCCCATTCCGTATTCTTCATTAAGTGGGAATCTAATTTTTTTTGATAAGCAAGGGATGTTTTATAGGCATTTCCCACATTTATACATCTCCATGAATAGGAATTTGGTTTTATTATTACTTTCGTTTTATCATTTGCATTTACGGTATCTACACATTGGTTATTTGTAGCAAATGTATTTGCTCCTGTTGCTCCTTCATATCCAGTTTCAAACTTGCCTACCCACAAACCTTCACTTTCAGGAAAAGCTAGGAATGCTGGATGCGTCATCCACTTCCCTACTTCACATTGGCCATCTTCTCCTGATACCTTTGGACTTTCACATTCACTCTCTCCATTTGTGTTTCCATCATTTGTTGTATCTTTATCCCCAAAGATTATCTCTATTGCTGTATTTGGCCCTTTATTGGGTAGTTCTTCTCCTTCTTGTAATAAACTATCATATTTCCCCATATCGAATATCTTATATTTATATTTTGGTATCCATACAAAATAACTCTCTATACTTGTTTCTGGTATTTGCTCTCCTACGTCTGGTTCTTTAGCAGTATCTGTTAGTATTACAGCATTCGCCCATCTCTTCTCTTCATAGTTATACCATTCATGCGCTAAATTTGCTCTTGTTACTGTTCCAGTATCACTTATAATAACTGGTATTAGTTTATCGTTTGTGGTTGGTTCTTCTTCTGCTAATGTATTCGTTGATAGCATAGCTACTTCTTCTTTACTTCCTTCATTCCCTAATACTGGGTCTGCTCCATGTAATTTGGGTTCATTATATTTTGCTAATTCATTTAGACTTCCATCTACTACTATTTTACTTATAAAACTTTTGTTCATAGAATCGTCAGTAGCAGTAACACTTTCGTCCATCCATAGTTTTATTGTATAAGTTTTTGTATCATTTCCGTTTAATGTTCCTTTTATGAGTTCTCTTGCTTCTTGTGAAGTATAATCTGTTCCCTCATAAGTTATTGTTCCTGTTGGATAGTTTGATAGTAGTTCTTTTTGTCCTCCATTAAACTCTACGGCTATATATTTACTGTTTAATAATTTATCTTCTTGTCCATTGGGTTCCATTAGTTTTTCTAGTTTTACTGTATAATCCACTATTGTTTTACAAGTATTTGTTATTGTAAATGTATAGGGTGTTAATTCTTTTGCTTGTTTATCTGTTAATGGATATGCATTTGGTAGTTTAATATTATTTCCCTCATTTTGTATGGCGACTTTAATACAACTACTTTGCACTTCATTAATCCCAGTTTGAGTTGCTGTTGATGTCCACCACGCATAACTCGTTCCTACTAATATTAACAATCCTGCTATAATTCCTACTAGCAGTATCCTTATTCGTCGTTTGGGTTCCTTTCTATTATTATTATCTAATATACCCCCCCCCCAGACGACTATTTCGCTTGGTTGGGAGGTTCTTTTTGAAATTATTCATTTCTCTTTCTCCTCCATATCTTAATTTTATTTTACCACAATTTAAAGATTTTCTTCAACATATTCTAGAAATTTTTGACATCCCCATTCTATTTCTTCATAAGCTCTTTCAAAATTTCTAGAATACCAAGGGTCAATAATATCTTTGGGAATACCTGTAAAATCTAAAAGACAATAGATTTTATTTTCAGTATCCTTTCCACATATTTGCAAAACATCCTCTTTATTACTCTCTTCCATAACCAATATATAATCATATTTTTGATAATCTTCCTTTTTTATTCGGCGAGCTTTTCTTTCTTCAACAAAAATAGCATGTTTTTCTAAAACTTCTTTGGCATCAGGATAAACTGGATTTCCTAATTCTTCATTACTGGTCGCTACAGAATCAATCAAAAAAAGTTGTTCCATATGCTTTTTCTTTACCATATCTTTCAATATAAATTCTGCCATAGGAGAGCGACAAATATTACCATAGCAAACAAATAAAATTTTTAGCATAGAATCACCATCTTCATTATACTAAAAAAATACGAAAATTTCGTATTTTTAAATTTTTAGTAAGTTTTTCAGATTTTTAATGACTTTCTTTTCAATTCGAGAAATATAAGATTGACTAATACCTAGCATTTCTGCGACTTCTTTTTGCGTATATTCTTCATTATTATTTAAGCCATATCTTAGAATCATAATTTGTCTATCCCGTTTTTCTAATTTATTGATTTCCCGAGCTAACATCTTTTTATCCATAGCGGATTCAAACTCTTTTATAACAACATCTTCGTCTGTACCTAAAATATCTTCTAAATGTAGTTCATTTCCTTCGGAATCATAGTTTAAGGCATCTTCAAAAGATATTTCGGTTTTTCTTCTTTTGTTTTTTCTTAGAAACATTAGAATTTCATTGGCAATACAACGGGATGCATAAGTAGCAAGTTTAATATTTTTATCAATTTTATAGGTATTAATCCCTTTTATTAAACCAATGGAACCAATACTTACTAAATCTTCTATGTCATAGCCACTACTTTCATACTTTTTAGCTAAAAAAACCACTAAACGAAGATTATGTTCAATTAATTTTTCTCTTGCTGTATCATCGCCTTGTTGAAAACGTATTAAAAGAGATAGTTCCTCCTCTTTAGACAAAGGGGGTGGTAATTTATCACTACTCCCCACAAAGAAACAATTGGCATACTTTGTTTTTAACCACAATAATAATTTTTTAATCATTCTAAATCCTCCATCATTTTATTATTCAATAGACATTCTACTCCTTCTAAATGAAATTTTTTGTCACTTATACCGAGAAGAATATTTTTATATTTCTTTTTACCAATACAAATAGAAGTCGGTTTAAAGCATTTTAAAAGTTTATGTTCGTTGATTCCATTAAAAGGAACATAATATACGTTTAAATCCTTTTCTGAAAGAATGCCCTTTTCGATTAAAACAATCGGTTTATTGGTAATCGGATCTACTAGTTTATTTCCGGTATCTAAAAACCCTTTTAAATACCATTTTTGATTACCTATATCGATTTCAACATCATAGATTAAGTTATACATCATTTTAAAATTTTTCGACTGCTTATAATAAATATATAAAATAATGGGAGAAATTATGAGTAAAAAGAGGCCATTTATATTTATTTTTTTAGAAAAGAAAACTAATCCAACATGCGAATAAGAAAATTCCACATTTAAGTAATAAAGAAAGCCTCCTAAAATGACACTAATCATATAAAAATAACCTAAATTATTTAACGTATATTTATAGTCTTTGTATTGAAAAGTAAGAACTACCATCAAAAAGGCAATTAATAGTTTAAAGAGAAATAAAAAAAGAGAATGAATGGAAAAAAAGAGAAAAAAGATGGAAGTGCTTCCCATACAGGTTCCTAAGAGTAATCTTTTTATAGATACCTTTCGTTTTAAGGTAATCGCTGTTGTCATTAAAAGTAAAAAGTCTAGGTAAACGTTTAGAAAAAAAACTAAATCAACATAGACTTTCATAGTAATCACCCAAAAAGATTGTATAAAAAAAAGACATAAAATTATGTCGTTTTTTATTTATACTCTAGAAATTATCGTGATTTCTTAGAAATGGCGGAATATCGTATTCTGAATCGTCATCATCAAAACTTCTTTTCATTTTTTGTTCACGAGAATTCATTTCTTCTCTATTTTCTCTTTCTTTTTTAGCACCATCAAAACCAGTGGCAATAACAGTTACAATAACTTCATCGGTTAAATTCTCATTTTTAATGGCTCCAAAGATAATATTAATATCATTACCAGCAGCAGCACGAACAGCTTCAACAGCATCTTCCGTTTCAAACATTCCTAAAGAAGCTCCACCTGTAACGTTTACAATGGCATCGGTTGCTCCTTCAATTGTTGTTTCTAAAAGAGCACTTGATACGGCTTGTTCAGCAGCATCTACAGCACGATTATCTCCAATACCCATACCAATTCCAATTAATGCCGTACCAGAATTTTGCATAACGGTTTTTACATCAGCAAAGTCTAGATTGATAAGTCCTGTTACAGCAATTAAATCGGAGATAGATTGTACCCCTCTATGCAATACGTTATCTACTTCTTTAAAAGCATCTTCAAAACTTGTTGTTTTATCTATAATTTCTCTTAAACGGTCATTTGGAATAATAATTAAAGTATCCACATGTTTTTTTAATTCTTCTAATCCAACTAAAGCGTGTTCCATTCTTTTGGTTCCTTCAAAACGGAATGGTTTTGTTACAATACCTACCGTTAATGCTCCTAATTCTTGGGCAATTTCTGCCACAACAGGAGCTGCACCAGTACCAGTACCTCCACCTAATCCACAAGCAATGAACACCATATCAGCACCACGAATTGCATTTTCAATTTCGCTTTTATTTTCTAATGCTGCTTCACGTCCAACTTCAGGATTTGATCCAGCACCACGTCCACCCGTAATACTTTCACCAATTTGAATTTTATGTTCTGCTTTCGAATTATCTAAAACTTGTTTATCGGTATTGACAACGTAAAACTCGACTCCTTGTACTCCTTCTTCAACCATTCGATCAACAGCGTTACATCCGCCGCCACCAACACCAAACACTTTAATTTTTGCTATTGGATTTAATTTAAGTCCATTTGTTCCTAATCCGTCCATGATTCACTCTCCTTAATTATCAAAAAAATATCCAAATAACTTTCCTAATACGGAATTATCCGAAATATTTAACTTTCGATGTTTACCACTTAATTCTTCCAATTCTTCGTTAGAGAAAATTGAAAAACTATTTCCGCGTAATCTTAATTTATAATCAAAATTTTTAAGAATACCTAAACTCGCTGAATATTTGTTATTTCTAACACCTATTTCATGAAGACTAGCAAGTTTAGCACTTTTTCCAAAGACACTTTCCAGTGTTAATTGGAAATTCTCCGTTTCGCTTACGCCACCCGATATTATTATATAATGAATTTCTTTTTTTGTTAAGTAATTAATTTGTTTTCTTGCAATATTTAAAATTTCTTCTAAACGGCTCATAATGATTTCACTTAACTCATACTGATTAATTGTAATGCTTTCTCCTAATTTATTGGTAACAATCTTTGTATTACTAGCCGAAGCTAATCTTTTGTGAGCAAGGCCTAAAGTTTCTTTTAAATTCTTTGCATCACTCTTTGTTACCTTATAAATAAATGATATATCATTATCAATGTTTTGTCCACCTATTTCAATAGTACTGGTATTCACAAGAACTCCTTTATTAAAAATAGATATGGTTGTTGTAGCATTTCCAATATTAATAATGGCTCCTACTTCACTATCCATTTTCTCGGTTTTTATAGCATAATAATCACCAACAGAGGTAAAATTCGTTCCTATGACTTCCACATCAATTCTAGAAAAACTCTCCAAAATCGGCATCATATCTTCTTTAGGAATCATTGTAATTAACGTTTTAACAAGCAACTTATCTGCAATTCTATCCAAAGGATCTTTTACGACTTCTTCTTCATTAATCATAAATCCTGTGGGTACGATATCTACTAGTTCGTAGTTTTCTGGTATTTTATTATAGACCGATGCTTGCATAGCTCTTACAATATCATTTCCTTGAATTACCTTATCTTCATTTGTAATGGTGGTACTACCTTCACTTACTAAAAATTCAGCATGAAAGGATGGCACTGTAACAATAACTTTTCGGATTCTTAATCCTAGAATATCTTCGGCTTTTTGGAAAGTTTCTTTTAAAACTGAGGCAAAAGCATCACTATTTGTAATCATTCCATTCTTGATTCCTTTTGATTCCGTCTCAGCAACCGCTAAAATATTGACTTTTCTTTTTACGATTTCTGCTACTATAAGTTTTATTGTGTTAGAACCAATATCGATACCAGCTAATATTCTTCTCATATACCTTTATACTCCTATTGTTACTATCAAACATTATATAAAAAATTGAAACAAAACTCAAGCATTTCCAATAAATTTGTATTATTTTTATAAGAAAAAAATTAAGATTCTCTACGGAAAATCTTAATTTTGAGTTTTGTCATTCTTAGCTTAGTTTTTCACAGGTATACTTCATACTGGCTAATTTATCGATGTAATCATTAAGAGGAATTGTATCCCCTTCGTTATAGATAATGTTCCAAATGTAACGGATAGTAAGGGTATTATCATCATTCTCTATACTATTAGGTACTTCATTATACCAAACGTCAGCATTACTATTTTCTTTATGACTATTGTAAGTATCTTGATTAAAAAATTGTATTTCTACTTTTTTAGCGTAGTTTATTATTTTTTGTTCTTTTTCTAAATATTCAAAGTCGTATTTTTCTACTAATTTACCAATTTCATTTTCACTTGTATTATCTGTAAAACAACTATAGCGCAAAGTAGTAGCATTTTCTTCAAGTTCAACTGGATTTTTAGAAGTTTTATTTACTTTATAAAGAACAAGATCTACAACAATCACAAGAAGTATTAAAACAACAATGATTATGATTATATTTTTTTTATTTTTCATTTTTATCTTTCCTAACATTTCTTTTATTCATAATAGCAAGTAGTACCTCTTAAAGTTCCACCACTTGGACAAGAATACCAAGAGCAATCGTATTGTACCGTTCGATGGTCACAAACTCTGGTTGTCCAAGGAGTATGTTCCCATGCGTCGCACACATATGCACAAGCTCCTAAACAGTTACAATCGGAAGGAATACCTACTACATTGGCATTACCACAATATCCCCAACCAACATGAGAGCAAACAGAAGATCTTCCTGATTCTGTATGACAATTGTATTCTTCTTCTCTTGAACAAGTTTTTGGATTTCTAGTTGCCGGATAGTTATGTTTAACTTCAAAGGTAACACTTTCCATAAGTCCGTTATTTCCTACAGCTGTACAAGTTACATTATAAACACCTGTTTTTAAACTCTCTGCTGGATTACAATTTACTTCGCCTTCTCCTGAGTCTCCCCATTCAGCTTTTACATTTGTTTCGAATTTATAATCTTCTTTCCCTAATTTTAATGGTTCTTTTAATACTTCTATTTTTGGTGGTTCTTTATCAATTTTTTCTACTTTAATTTTGGTTTTGCTTTCGTCTTCTGAGACATTTCCAGCTTTATCTTTTACACAAACATAATATTCTCCCACTTCTTTTTCTTCTTCATAGGTATTGCTTTCTTTTGGGGTATATTCTACTTCATTACATTTTGAATTATCTCCTATATAATAACCATAGATTCCGGAGCCACTTCCATCTCCAGCAGATACCCATACCTTTTTATTGCTACTCGTCCACTTATTTTCGTTTTCTATTTTTGTTTCATAAAGAATTGGTCTTTGTTTATCAATTTTAACTTCTCTACTGGTTTGATAACTCGTGCTATCGTTCATTTCGATTGTAACATAATAAGTAGTATTTATTATTTGTTCAGCACTTACTACATAAGTGTTTTTAGAATCATAATCGTTATTGACTTCATTTTCTTTCGTTTCAATATTACTTTGCCATGTGATTTTTTTAACATTATTTTTATCAATCTTTTCTCCTAGCTCTGCCTCTAACAAGATGTTTTCTTTTGTCCATTCTCCTGTTGTGATTTCTTTTCCTTTATTTGTTCCGTCTGTTGTTTCATAGGCTTTTATGACTAAATTAAGATTGGTAATGGTTAAATTCGATACTTCACATTCTTCCTCATCGGAATATTTTCCATAATAAACTTCATTTTCTTTCGTAATACTTACTATATGGCAATTTAAGATACTTCCATCTACGGGATTTTTTAAATTTCCTTCTTCATCACTTGCTTCAATATAGCCCGTATGAACTAGTTCTCCTACATTGGTTAATAAATTTCCCGTATCACTTGCATAATCTCCAGCTTTGGTTTCAATTAAAGTTTTTAAGTTTGCAAAGGCTTTTTGTTTAACATTCACACTTACTTTTCCATAACCATTTACTGCTAACGTAATAATAATAGCAAGTATTACAATAACGGCCAAGAGTTCAACAATCGTGAATCCTCTTTTCTTTTTCTTTTTCGTATTTTGCTTCTTTTTATTCTTGATCATTTTTTCGACTCCTCTATTATTCTCATTATATCTTTTTCATTTACCTTTTGTCAATTTTTATTAATCGAGTAGGAGGCAGTGACTAACTACCGTCCTCTCACACCACCGTACGTACCGTTCGATATACGGCGGTTCGTT
>CANRJW010000028.1 GCA_947631035.1 uncultured Bacilli bacterium | reverse complement strand
GAAGAAAACAAATCCGAAAAATCGGAAGAATAGTTTTCTTCTTTTTTATATGAGAAAACCACCAACTATACTGGTGGATTTTTTTATCCCTTTTTGTCGAATAATTAGAAGTTTCTTCTAGTTTTGTCGAAAGCCTTGAAAGAAAGAAAAGAACACTTATAATAGCAAGACATATTCGACTTAAAACCTTTCCCGGGGGTTTGGTTGAATAAAAAAAGAAAGGAGAAGTAAACTATGTTAACAGAAAAAAAGCTACTAAACGACGAATATGCTAAAAAGATATTTCGAAGTGAAGATTGCAGGGAGTATGTAGCAAGTGTTATAGCAGTAGTGTTAAATTTAAAAAAGGAATACGTCATGGAGAATTTAACCCTCATAAATCCCAACGTAAATATTAATGAGAATGTCAAAGATCAAGAAGTAGATACTGTATATGATACAAAGGAGAACTATATTAATATCGAAATCAATTATCGTAATAGTAAAGTATCTAAAATTAAGAATAGTGCTTATATAGCTCAACTCTATTTAAAACAAGTAAAACCAGGAGAGAAGTATCAAATAAAACCAATTGTCCAAATCAATATCAATAATTATGATTACTATAAAAAGAACAAGTTTATCTATCATAGTTATGTAATGGAAGAAGAATACCATATCGTAAGAGACAAAAATATTGAAATATATGATATCAATCTAGATTTATTAAGTAAAATGGATTATAATGAGATTGAAAAAAAGAATGAAAGGGATTTAAAGTGGCTATTGTATATCTTTGTATGTGAAGATAAAAAGCTACGAAAAGAGGTTTATGGTGGAAGTGAAATGATGAAGAAAGTCAATAAAAAGGTAGAGGATTACGGAGAAGCTTTAGATGCTTATTTATTCTATGACAAGAAGGCACTTGATGAAGCAGGAATATATGAAATGGGAATGGATGATAAAGCAAAAGAAACAGCCAAGAAGATGCTAGAAGATAATATGAACATCGAGTTGATAATGAAATATGCTGGTTTAACGCGAGACGAAATAGAAGCCATTCAAAAGGAAGAAAACAAATCCGAAAAATCGGAAGAATAGTTTTCTTCTTTTTTTTTAAAATTTATGCTATAGTAACAAAACAAGGAGGTTTTTAAAGATGACGCAAAATATTTTGGATTTCTATTTAGAATTGGATAGAAAAAAGGCAATTTTTACTTTGGCCTCTATAAGTTCTTTTTCGTTGACAGAAATAGAAAAGATACTATTCCTCTATGATAAAATAAATTCCTATATTCAATCAGGAGTCCAAAGTCCATTTTATGAAAAAATAAAAGAGACAATTGTTTCTTATGTTGCTTTGGATTTAGAAAAACAATACAATACTTTGGTAAAAAAAAGAAAAAATAATTAAAATCACCTAGTTGCATACAATGTAATAGGTGATTTTTATGTCGAAAGAAAGTTTTAAAAATTTTGCTAAACAACATCCGGAATTGGTCCATTATATAAAAAATGGTGAGGCGAATTGGCAAAAATTTTATGAAATTTATGATATTTATGGCGAAGAAGAAAATGCTTGGAAAGATTATTTAAGTACACCTAAAAAAAGTACAGACTATAACATTAAATCTTTAACAGATAAAATTAAAAATATTGATTTATCTTCCATTCAAGAACATATTAATACTGCCCAAAAAGCCCTAGGAATTGTTCAGGAATTAACAGGTAAAGGAAGCGCTAGTGGAGCTGGAGCTGTAGCAGGTGCTGCTGCAACAGAAGCGGTGAATCCAAGACCGATTAATAAAATTTTCGAGGATTAATATGGATGTTATTGTACAACAAAAATTAAATAGTGATCCAAAAATGACCAATTATTTGAAAGAAAATTCATATTGGTATAAAGAATTAAATCGTAATAGTGACAATTATAATTTGTTTTTAAAAGCCATGAAAGAGAAATATCATTTAAAAGTGGTTGATAAAATTAATGATGCAATTGACAACATTGATATGATAAGTAGCATTTTGGATGCATTAAAATAATTCTAAGAAAGAGTAGAAAAAACCATTGACTTAGGTGCCGGGGGGGGGGTATAATGGACTTAAATTTGAGGAGAGTTTTGTTTAACTATGTCGAATTATGTCAGTTTGACATAGAAATAAACTTTTTGAAGAAATTGAGGTGTATATTGGGAAGTTAGAAATTAAATTATATAATTATGAAAATTAAGCATTATGGGAAGGAGATTTAAAATGCAAGGAAAAAAAGACGAAAAGAAAAATAATGGAATTACTGCTGCCATAATAGTAGTAGTCCTATTAGCAGTTGTTCTACTATTCTTCTTACTAGGAGGATGTAGTAAGAAATATACAGTAGAATTTAATAGTAATGGAGGAAGCTTAGTAGAACCAATAAAAATTGAAAAAGATGGAACCATTGAAAAACCGAGTGATCCAACAAGAGAAGGATATATCTTTGCAGGATGGTATTTGAATGGAGAAAAGTTTGATTTTAATACAAAGATCACTGGAGATATAACTCTAGAAGCAAGATGGACCAAGAAAGAAGAAGGAAGTTGTACTTTAACATGTGAAGAAGGATATAGCTTAAATGAAGAGAAATGTGAATGTGAGAAAGTAGCAGAAGATAAATTAGCATTAGATAGAACAAGTATTACATTGACAGTGGGAGGAAGTTATACATTAAAACTAACAATCCCAAGTCGATTTACAGATAAGAGTGTGACATGGAAGAGTAGTAATAGTGATATAGTAACAGTAGATAAGAATGGAAAGATAACAGCTAAAAAAGCAGGAAGTGCAGAAGTAACAGCAACAGTAGAAGGAGAAAGTGTTACAGTAAAAGTAACAGTTAAAGAGAAGACAGAAGAAAAAGATGTAGAAGTTACAAAAATCGGAGTAAGTGGAGATAAAGAAATGAATGTTGGGGATAGTCAAAAACTAAAACTAACAGTAAAACCAAGTAATGCCACAAATAAAGATGTCAAATGGGAAAGTAGTGATACAAGTATAGCAACCGTAGATAAAAACGGAAAAGTAAAAGCATTAAAAGAAGGAAAAGTCACCATCACAGCAACAGCAAAAGATGGAAGTAAAGAAAGTGATAGTATAACAATTACAATCACATCCGTATATGAAATCACCTTTACAGGAGAACATATGGCAGAAGGAAGTAGTTTGGATTCTATCACAAGATATACTTATGAAGTAACGAAAGATGGAAAAGAAATAAAAGATTACTTAGGATTTACAATAGGAAGTAAGAAATGTACACCAGGAGCAGAGAGAGTAGCAAAAAGTGATATAGAAGGAAGACCAAAGAAAGTAGATTTAAAACTAAGTGATGGAAGAACAGTAAGTGCAAAAGTAAGTTATGAAGATTAAGGGAGGAGAGAGAAAGATGAAAAGATATGGAAAAAGAATACTAACAGTTTTAGCAGGAATCCTAATGGCAAGTGCAGTAAATGTTAATGCTAAAATGATGAGTGTAAAAGAATTAGGGAAAGCAGCAGAAGAATATGAAAAAGATGCTGGATTCATATTTGTAGTAGGAAAATTTGCCTATACATCAAATTATGAAGGATTTAATATTCAAGATGTCATGTTAGCATCAAGAAGTATAAAAGGGGAAGAAGTAACACCTGATAATGTTGAAGATTTAGTAAACACGATGACCATCTATAGAATAGATAGAGAATATAATGATAATTATCAAGCAACAGGATGGAATTATGGAGGAACAGAAGTAGGAAATGGAACTGCATTTGGAGATGAAAATGCCAAAGTAGACATTAAATACATTGACTATCATTATCTAGGTGCTCAAGAAATTGAAGAAAACATTAGTAAAGCCGTAGAAGATTTAAATAAAGTTTCTGAAGAGGAAGATGGATTTAGTAGTATTACATATGGTAATCATATAGTAACCTTTAATATTAGTGACCCATCAAGAATGTTAGTTAACTATAGAGAACAAGTTATGGATTTAATCAAAGCTTTCATTACAGATAATGGAGCAAAAGAAGTTGTTTATAAAGGACAAACTACAAAATTAGAAGGTGATGAACAAGCACTAGAAGGAATTATTAATAGTTTAGCTGCTCAAGTATTAAAAGATATGGCAGGAGTTGGCCAACCAACAGCAGGAAGCACATTGAATTATGCATCTGTTGCTAATAAAGAAGCAAAAGCTACAGTAAATTATGTTGATGAAGATGGAAATGCTCTATCAGTTGAATATACATTACAATTTAAGTATGATTTTAAAGAAGAAAAAAATGAAGTTTTAAGCGATGTAGCAAATTCATTAGATAAAGTTGTAAAAAATGACACTAAATACGGATTTAAAGGAATAACATATGAAAATGAAACCTTAACATTTGATATTTTTGATACAACTGCTTCATTAGTAACATTTGCTGAAAGTGATATTATTAATTTATTTAAAGCAAATTATGCTGGAGCAATGAGTGTTACTTATCACATGGAAGGAAAAGCTTCAAAAACAATTAAAATCGATAATAAAACATTAGAAGATTCTGATGTTAAAGCTATGGCAGCACAAGTTTTATACTATATGTCAACAGATGCTTCTGAATTAAAAGATCCTTCAAAAGAAGAAGCAGATGCATTAACTTTAGGTTCTGTTGCTAATAAAACTGTATATGCAACTGTTACTTATGCTGATGATACAACAGTAGATTACACATTAAAATTTACTTATGAAGTAGAAGGGGCAAAAGATTATTTCTTGAGTGAATATTCTGGAACTTTAGCTGAAGAAGCTAAAGAGAATAATAGTTTTGATGATATTACTTATGATCCTTCTACAAATACCGTTACATTTGTAAACGCTGGTTATGATTACAAATTATCAGATTTTGCCGACACTAGTATTGTTCAATTATTTAAAGAATGGGTTGAAGGTGCTTCTGAAGTAACTTATACCGTTACAACCGCTAATAATAAAACATTTACAACAAATGAAGCAATTAAATTAAATGGTGGAAGCCAAGATGTCGTTACATTAGCTGCTCAATTACTATGTCGTATGGCAGGTAAAGATGAAGATAGCTGTAAAGATGCAGGTAATGCTTTAGAAAGTATTGCTAAAGAATTAACTACTGCAGATATCGCTGGTTCAAGTGCAGTTGCTACATTCAAATTTGGTGAAACAACTGTTAATTATACCTTAAAATTTGATTATGATGTAGAAAAAGACATGGATGAAGACTTTACAAAAAATGCTCAACAATTCTCAACTGCAGAAAAATTAGGAGATTTCAAAAGTGTAGAATATGATGTTGATAGTAAAACATTAACTTATACATTTGATGATACACATAAAACTTCTAAGTTAACAGAATGGGCTGGAAAAGCAGATATCATCGAAATGTTTAACAATTTAATGAAAAGTGGAATTGTAACAAGCATTGAATGGACTGTAGACGGTAATGAACCTGTAAAATATACCGTAGCAGAAGATGGTAAAGTTCAAAAAGAAGAAGCTGAAGTAACCGCTAGTTCAATTGCTGGTGAAATTCTATTAGCTATGGCTAAAAATATTGCTCCTGAAACAACAAACAAACAAGATTTAACATATGGATCTGTTGCAGGACAAACTGCAACTGCAAAAGTAACTTACAAAGTTGGTAATATGGAAGAACAAACTTATGAATATCATTTAAGCTTTGTACAAGAAACTGCTGCAGCAGAATAAATAAAAGAAAAGAATAAAATAAAGGGTTTAAACACTTTCTAAAAAAAGAAAGTGTTTTGCCCTTATTTTTATAAATTTGAATAGAAGTAGGTGGGTATATGAAAGAAAATACGAATAAAAATAGTAAAAAATATGTTTATATTGCCATTGCTATAGTAGCATTAATTGCAATTGGTATTTTACTTTATATCGTATTCAAAAAAGAAAAGTATTCAGTAACATTTTTAGTAGATAATAATGTTTATGAAAAAATGGATAAGATTGTTGAAGGAGATACAATTTCACTAAAAACTCCAGAAAAAGAAGGATATACTTTTGATGGATGGTATGTAAATGATGAAAAATTTGATTCAAATACCAAAGTAAAAGAAAATCTTGTTTTAGAAGCAAGATTTACTATCAATTCGTATACAGTTACTTTTGAAATGGATAATGGTAGTGAAAATATTCTAAAGAAAGTAAAATACAACGAAACAGTTGAAAAACCAAAAACACCAACAAAAAAAGGCTATAACTTTATTGGTTGGTATGTTGGAGATCATACATATTCTTTTGATGATAAAATCACAAAGGATATAACCATTTCTGCCAAATGGTCTAAAAATACCATGGCAAACTATACAGTTGAAACATACTTAATGGATTTAGATGGTGAGTATGGGGATGCTTATAAAACCAAAACATATAAAGGAAAAATAGGAAGTACTATAACTCCAGAACCAGAATCTTATAAAGGATTTACAACACCAGAAGAAAAATCTAAAGAAATAAAAGAAGATGGTTCTACCACTATAAGATACTATTATGAAAGAAATCAATATCAAGTTTCTGTTGTAGGAGATCAAGGAATTGCTGAAACTATTGGTAGTGGAATTTACTACTATGGTAGTAAAATTACCATTCGTGCATCTTTAAAAGATGGTTATGCATTCAATAATTGGAGCAATAAAAACGACAAAATTGAATTTACCTATAAAGTTGAAAATGAAGATGTCGAATTAAAAGCAACAACCAATTTGATTCACTATAGCATTTCATATGTAGGTATCTATAATGGTATAGAAGATACTATAAAAACAAATAATCCTAAAACTTATACAGTTGAAGATGAAGTAATTTTTGAAGATTTAAATGTAGAAGGTTATACATTTAAAAATTATACATGGAATGATAAAGTAATTGAAAAAATTGCCAAAGGAACAACAGGAAATTTACAAATTAAAGCTAATTTTGATGTAAATACTTATACAGTTACTTTTGAAACGGAATTAGGTCAATTTACCAAAGAAGAAGAAAGAACTCTTGAAGTAAATTATAAAGAACTTGTTCCAAATGTACTTCAAAATGACAATTATGAAGTAACAAGAGTTGGTTATAAACATATAGGATGGAGTTTAGATAAAGAAGAAGAAAAACAAAATCGATTTGATTTTAGCAAAACTTCCATGCCTGCTCATGATATAACTTTATACCCAATGTGGGAAATCATTCCATATAAAATAACTTATCAATTAGAACAAGGTGTCGTATGTAGTACTTGCAGTAAATATAACACCTATACAATTGAAAGTAATTTTGCCTTACCAGTTCCTGAAAAAGAAGGATACCATTTTGAAGGATGGATGGTTAGTGAAAAAGAAGAACAAGTTGGAGATATACAAAATGATAGTATCATTAACCAAGTTAAATCTGGAAATATTGGAACAATGACTTTAACACCAACCTGGAGAAAAATTATCGACGTTTCTTATATTGATGAAATCTTAAATAAAAATACTGATTTTATGAATAAAGTAGATGGAAATGAAGTGTTAGTTGGTTATAAAGAAGATGCGGTAGTTGATTCTGCTCTAAAAAATACCATCACAGCAAATTTAAATGCTTTGTTAGAAGATGAAAATATTAGAGAAGTGACTATCAATGGTACTGTTATAACAAAAGATATGAATATTGAAATGCAAGACTTTACTAGTCACGATACAATTACAGTGGAAATTCAATTAAATGAAGAAATTGCTGTTAGTGAGGAAATTACAAATTCCTTAAATTATACGATTACTTTTAGAGCCTTACAAAAAATGACACAACAAGATATGCAAACACTTATTGATACCAATGCAGGTTATATTAATTCCCATAAAGGCAATCGTTATGAAGTGCTTGTTGAAAATGACAATGATTTAATCTTTAAATATGCTAATCCAAAGATGTCTGTATTTTCAACCATGGATGGTGCAGGATTAAAAACGGCAATGCAAGAATTTTTAGGAGATCAAGAAAAAGTTGGTTATATTATCATTACTTTTGCTGGAATGGGTTCTGTTCCTGTTACGTATGATGATATAAAAGGCTTTAATTTCTGGGGCTTTGGCTTATCACTATTAGATAGCTTTGAAGCGGCAGTAGGAAAAGGTGCTTTTGAATTAGTTAATGAAGATTTATTGAATTTACATGCAACATTAGAGATTGTTCCACCAGATGGCAAATATTATGATTCAAGTTTTACATCTGTTTATAACATCTCTTTTGCACCACAAGTACCACAAGAAGGAGAATAGGATTTAAACTATTCTTTTTTTGCTAAAATTCGAAAAAAAATTGACAATAAAATAAAAAAAATGTAGAATAAACCATGAAATAAGGAAATGGGGAAAGGTTATGTCAGAAAAACAAACGGAAAACAAAAAAAGCAAATACTATTTTATAGGTGGAGCAATTCTTATCCTGATTGCTATCATCCTTTTACTAGTATCATGCAGTAGAGGATATAAAGTAGAATTAAAAATAGGAAATTCTACTTATTACCAAGGAAGTATCAAAAAAGGAGATACTCTAGATAAAGTAGAAGCTCCTACCATGGAAGGCTATACTTTTGATGGATGGTATGATGGCAATGAAAAAGTCGACTTAAATACACCAATCGATGAAGATATGGTCCTTGTTGCTAAGTTTAGTAAAAATACTTATAAAGTTATGTTTATACTAGATAATGGCAAAGAAGATATAGAAAAAACTGTAGAATATGGTGAAAAAGTAGAAGAACCAACAGCACCAACTAAAAAAGGATATACGTTTGCAGGATGGTATTATAAAGAAAATCAATTTGATTTTAATACAGAAATCAAAAGTGATTTGAATATCACAGCCATCTGGAGAAAAAAGAATGAAGAAAAACCAATCGTTACAACGACTTATACCGTAGAACACTATTTAATGGGACTAGATGGAGAATACGATAAAGTAGAAAAGGAAGAAACGTTTACTGCAGAAGTAGGAAGCACAGTAAAACCAAAGACAAAAGATTACAAAGGATTTAAAAGTCCTAAAGCAAAGAAATATGAAGTAGAAGAAAATGACGAACTAGTTGTTAAATATTACTATGAAAGAAATAAATATACTTTAACAATTACAGGGGATAAAGGAATCAAAGGAATAATAGGAAACGGAACCTATTATTATGGAGAAGCCATTATAGTAAATGTAGAATTAAAAGATGGATATAATTTTGTTGAATACTCAAATGGAAGTAAAGAACAAACTATAACTTATGTAATGGAAGATACAAATGCAACGATCGGTGCTAAAACCGAAGCAAATTCTTATAGTATTGAGTACAATTTAAATGGAGGAGAAACAGCCAAACCATTACCAAGTTCTTATACCATAGAAGACACAATTGTACTAGAAAGACCAATAAGAGAAGGTTATACATTTGATTACTTTACAGTAAATGGAGAGAAGATTGTTGGGAATACAATTAAACCGAATACTTATTTAGGAGAAATCACAATCGAAGTACACTATAAAGCCAATACAGATACTCCATATAAAGTAGAGCATTACTTAAAAGATATAGAGGGAGAAAGTTACACATTAAAAGAAACTGACTACTTAGAAGGAACAACAGATGAAACTGTTATACCGAGTGTAAAAGAATATGATGGATTTACTTCTCCAAGTGAAGAAGAAGTAACTATATTACCAAATGGAGAAGCTACTTTAAAATATTATTATGAAAGAAACAAATATTCTTTAACGATTTATAACAAAACGTTAGTTGAAAAAATTCCAGTTAATCATTATGATTTGGGTATTAATGGAACGATTTACAATGAAGATGCTAATAAATCGATTACAATTTTGGATATTTATTATGAACAAGATTTAAATATTGAAATTAAACCAAAAGAAGGTGCTCACTTTAAGAGTTGGAAAGAAAATGAAGTCCTTACAGATGAATTAGAAAATGCTAGCATTTCTGTTTCAATGCCAAGCAAAGATTTAAAATTAGAATTTGCTTTAGAAACAGATCAATATACCATTACTTATAATTCAAATAATGGTCTTAATAAAGGAATCCAAAAAGAATATACTTATTTCTTTACAAGTGATGATGCCTTTACTTTAGAAGAAAATACTTTCACTTACTATGGTTATCATTTCTTAGGATGGGATAGAGATAGTGAAGCAACGACACCTGAATTTCCACAAGACAACTTACAAGTAACAGAAAACTTAAAAGATGGTGATACTTTATATGCTATTTGGGAAGTAAATGATAATACTGTTCAATATCGTTGGAATAACAAACATCATAATGAACTAGACAATTATCAATTTGTTGCTGAACAAAATTTTGGAGAATTATTATCTCAACCAGAAAATAATCCGGAAATTACAGGATATACATTCTTAGGATGGTATAAAGATAAAGAAGGAACAGAAGAATGGCAATTTGAATCAGAGCCAATGCCTAATAATCGTTTAATTCTTTATGCAAAATGGGAAGCAAATGAAACTCCTTATACTATTGAATTCTATTATATGGATACAAATGGAAATTACATTAGTGAAGAAGAAATCAAAGAGGCTGAAGGTAATTTAGATAGTATTCAAGATAAATATAAAAGAGAAACAAAAACCGGCCTAACAGATAGTGAAATTGACTTTACGCCAGAGGAAGCGAAAGAGGGATTTAAAACAGCTGTTTTAAAAGAATCTGCAACTGGAGATGTAATTGATACAAAAGTTACAATTAGTGGAGACGGCTCAACTGTTTTAAAATATTTCTATGAAAGAGAAAAATATGGCATCAATGTTATTAAGGATAATGATAATAGAATTGAATCTGTAACATTTGAACCATCAAAAACAGAATATTACTTTGGCGAAAGTGTTTCTGTTACTATAAAGGCAAATGACGGCTATCATATTACAAAATATAATGAAACAACAGTTTCAAATGATTCAAACAGTGTAACATTTGATTATACTATTACAACAAGTAATACGATAACGGTTACTAGCGAAGGCCATACATTTAAAGTAAACTATTTGGATGAAGATGGTTCTGCTAGTTCAATCGAAGAAAGTTCATTTACGTATGGTGGAAATACAAGTGTTGCTGATAGAAAGATTGCAAAAGATAACCATACATTAACAATTAAAGATTATGAACGAAATTATACAGGCAACAAAGATAAAACCGTAACATTTACAACAGAATTTATTGGTTGGGCGACCACTAAAAATGCTACAGTTGCAGAATATACAGACGATCTTAGTTCTTATATTCCCCAAAAATGTAATGAAGAATTAACCTTGTATGCTGTTTATAAAAAAACGCAATTTAATTTAGAAAAACCAACTGAAAATCCTGGGTATAAGTTTAAAGGATTTAAAGATGGAAATGATACGATTCAACCATCTGACAATTATACAATCGATAGCGATAAAGAATTGAAAACAGAATGGGAATTAATCACTTATACGATTACCTATAATGATGCTACAGAATGTACGAATTGCGAACAAATGAAATCGTATAATGTTGAAAGTGATTTTGATTTACCTACTTTACAAAAAACAGGATATACCTTTAATGGTTGGACAGTAACAGCTAAAGATGATGGAATAGGAAATATTACCAAAAATAGTACGATTACACATATTAATAAAGGGAATACAGGCAATCTTACTTTAACTCCAAAATGGACAGTTCATACTTATTCTGTTACTTATAAAGATAAGAGTGGGGTAAGCCATACCGCATCATGTACTTATGATCAAGATTGTGTTTTAACGGATATTAAGCCAATTACAATTAAATATCATGATTATATTAAAGATATAGATAAAACGGATCCTATAAAACAAGTACAAGAATTACCAATTATTAAATCTTGTAGAGAAAATGAGGATTGCCAAGAAATTCAAACAGCTGATAATCAATATTATGTTAATAACATAACAGATAAGAATAATGAAACTATTGATTTAAAAATTGTTTACGGAGGTTATAAATTACCTGAAGTAAAACGTGATAATTATGTTTTTGGAGGTTGGGGTTTAAATAAACCAAAAACTAACGGAGTAATAAGCGATGAAGAGTTAGAAACACTAGAGATTTTGGGATATCAAACTCTAGATGGAGATAGTGCTACTTTTGATGGAGAATATGCTTATGCAACCGAATATGAATTAACTGATAATCAAATACTTCATGCTGTTTGGTGGGAAATTCCATATGTAGAAAAAGTATCGTTTAATTTCAAAGATACAATGGACCCTGAAACAGGACGAGTTGTGGCAACATCAGAAATAGAGCCAAGCTTAAATCACGCTGATGGATTTTATGTTAAGATTCCAAATAATCCTGCATATTTCGTTGATGTATTTAGTTTAAACGTAGTAACAAGTACAGCGGTTAAATTAAATACTAAAGCGATACCAGATGAAGATTATTTTGATTTATATCATAATGGTAAAGGTTTACCTATTGAATTTTTGACACATATTGACTTGCCATTTGAAAATAAAAGTGGAGATCATAAAACTTATTCTACCTCGTTACCTGATGAAACCGAAGATCCTATAATTAAATTGATAAAACAGTTCTTAAAAGGTGGTCAAATGAATCAAATGTTTGCTGCTCCAACATTTCTTTATATATTAATGGGTGTTGGTGGCGGAGGTGCAACCTTAGGTGGTGGAGCAACGGTATATAAAAATATCGGTGTTGCGGATAAATTTGCTTGTAATGGTCTAGCATGTAGTGAGCATTATATTTCTACTGGAGTTGATTTATTCGGAGATTCATACGTTTTTGTTGCAACCGAAGAGGCTATGGAAGACTCTTATACAGTAAAATATATGATAGGTGATGAAGAAGTATATTCCATAGAATTACCTAGAGGAGCTAAAATACCTGAAATTTCTACTGATGAATTGACAGTGTATGAATTTGATCCTGAGACTGGAATGAGAGGAGACGAAATAGCTAAGTATAATGTTTCCGATTGGTCATATTCATCTTCTTATGCTGATGGAGAGAATAGAACCATAACGATTGAAGGTATCGGAACAAAACAAATTTCTTTAGAAGGAATTAAAATTGATATGACAGCTACCATTAATGAACCTTCTATTGAAAAAGAAGAAGAACCTACTATTTCAGGAGAGTAACTTAGGAAAGAAAGCGATGAAAAAAATTGCTTTCTTTTTTTGCTAAAATTCGACAAAAAAATTGACAGCAAAATAAAAAGAATGTAGAATAAATCTCGATAAAGAAATGGGGAAAGGTTATGTTAGAAAAAATAAAGAAAAACAAAGTTAAAATTTACCTCGGGGGGGGGGCTATACTTTTAATCGTTATTATTCTTTTACTAGTATCATGCAGTAATAGATATAAAGTAGAATTAAAAGTAGGTGCATCCACTTATTACCAAGGAAGTATTAAAAAAGGAGATACTTTAGACAAAATAGAAGCTCCTACCATGGAAGGCTATACCTTTGATGGATGGTATAATGGCGATGAAAAAGTCGACTTAAATACACCAATCGATGAAGATATGGTTCTTGTTGCTAAGTTTAGTAAAAATACCTATACGATTACACTTGATTATGGAAATGGAAAAGTAGAAGAAAAAGTAGTTGAATATGAAGATACACTAGCAAATTTAGAAACACCAACGAAAAAAGGATATACCTTTCTAGGTTGGTATCAAGAAGACAAAGAATACGATTTAAATAGTGGTATTCATGGTGACATTCAACTTACTGCAAAATGGCAAAAAACAACTACGACAATAAAAAAAGCTAATTATGTAGTAGAACATTATTTAATGGATTTAGATGGTGAAAACTACACTTTAAAAGATACTGATAAATTAACTGGAAATGTAGGAGATAAAGTAAAACCTGCTCTTCATACCTATACAGGATTTAGTGCTCCTAAAAAAGAAGAGTTAGAAATAAAAGAAGATGGGTCATCAACTTTAAAATATTACTATGAAAGAAATACATACACTTTAACAATCTTAAAAGATAAAGGTATCCAAGAAACATATGGTAGTGGAACTTATTACTATGGAAGTTCCGTAGAAATAACTGCCGTAGTAAAAGAAGGCTATGCCTTTAAAGAGTGGACAACGAAAGAAAACGCAAGCACATTTATTTATGAAGTAAAAGCCAAAGATGAAACAATAACAGCAAGTAGCCAAGCTATCAAATATACGATTCAATATGAATTAGCAGATGGTGTATGTAAAAATTGTCAAACTAAATCTTATACAGTAGAAAAAGAAATAACATTACCAACTGTAATTAAAGCTGGCTATACCTTTAATGGCTGGAAAGTAAATAATAGTACAGAAGTTATTACTAAAATAAATCCTGGAGATTATCATGAAGATTTAATTTTAACCGCTGATTTTACTGCAAATACTGATACTCCATATACAGTTTTCCATGTATTTATGGATGCGAATGGAAAGTATAAAAATATTACCAATAAAAAAGATTGTACAGAAGAGAATTTATGTACAGTAGAAGAATTTGTTGGAACCACTGATGCTACTGTTGAAGTTCCTTTATTAAGTACGATAGAGGAGTGGTATCAAACTCCAGAAGTACAAGAATTAACAATAAAGGGAGATGGTTCTACTACTTTGGTATACCAATATGCAAGAAAACAATATACTTTAACCGTTATTGGAGATAAGGGTATAGAAAGTACCACTGGTAGTGGAAGTTATTACTATGAACAAGTTGTTTCAAATATTGGCTATACATTAAAAGAAGGTTATGCATTTGAACAATATAGTGTTGAACTTGATAATGGTACATATAAAATGGGAGCAAGTGATGTCGAAATTACTATAACCTCTACACCAATTCACTACACTATTACCTATGATACAGAATGTAGTGGTTGTGAAACAGAGTATACGGTTGAAGAAGATGTTACTTTACCAACACTTGAAAAAGAAGGTTATACCTTTAATGGATGGAAAGTAAATGGAAGCACTACGAGTATTACATCTTTTGAAAAAGGAACTTATCATGATAATTTAACTTTAACCGCTGATTTTACTGCAAATACCAATACTCCATATAAAGTTTTCTATTACTTTATGGATAAGGAAGGAAATTATCCGGAAGTAGCTAGTCAAGAAATTACCGATTTAACAGGAACTACTGATCAACCAACCGGATTTGTAGCTGAAGAGAAGGATGGATTTGATTCTCCTATTTTAAAAGAAAGTTTTGATGGAGAAACTTTAGATATTCAAAAGGTTATGATTAATGGAGATGGTTCAACAACTTTAAAATTCTTCTATGCAAGAAAGCAATATGCTCTAACTGTTGTTAAAACGGATGGTGTACAAGAAGTTACGATAACACCAAATAAAGACAAATATTATTTTGAAGAACAAATAGAATTTGTGGTAACGGCCAAAGATGGTTATCACTTACTAAAACATGAAAATCAAGAAATAAGTAATGAAGATAATTTCACTTATCAAATTATAGATGGGGTAAATGAAATTACGATAGAAAGTGCTGGAAATACCTTTACCGTAAATTATCATGATGAAAATGGAACAAATCTTATTCAAGAGGAAAATTTAGTATACAATGCTAATTTAAAATTAAAAGCAAATACTTATACGAAAGATTCATATACTTTAACCATTGAAAATTATGATAATAAACAAGGAACAAAAGAAATAGAATTTAAAAATAATTTTGCTGGATGGGCAACGAGTCAAGGTAGTACGGAAATAGTATATCAAAACGAAGAAAATGTAATACCTACATCAAATGGACAAATTATCGATTTATATGCTGTTTTTGAAACAGAAAAAAAGAACTTAGCAAAATTACCAGATCAAGAAGAATATTACTTTTATAAATATGTAGATGCAGAAGAAAAAGATGTAACAGAAGAAAACTATACCATCAGTGAAGATACGACAATTACTGCAAAATGGCGTGAAGTAATGACCTTAACTAAATTTGATGCTATGATTTTGAGTAATATTGACCAAAATACATTTACGACAAATGTAGAAGAAGCAAATAAAAAAGTAACTGCTTTAATTAGTGGAGCAAAGGATAAAATATATACGCAAATGTTCGACAAATTTATGCCTTTAGCTGGTAGTGTACAAAAAGCCTTGGATAATCCCTTAATTGCGCAAATTGCCGTAGATGGAGTGGTAATGGAGGGAATGGGTACTGCCCTAAATACAAAAATTTCAAGCTTAGCCGGAGGTATGGGCGGACAAGTGAGCAATATGGACTCTAAGCAAGTAAATGTTGAAGTGCTTTTAGATAAGGAAACAGCTATAACAAAAGATAGAACATTTAAAATTTCTTATGACATTACGATTAGAGCTCTACTAAAAAAAGAAGAACTAGATGCAAGTGGCGATAGCGCTTTAGATATTTTAACCAATCAAAATACCAATACGGATAATAAACATTTTACTCCAAAAAAGGATGGAAATACGATTACGTTTGAATATGCGCAAGACCATGCAAATGATATGTTTGAATCTTCTGTTTTGGCAATGGGTACAAGTACAGCTTTAAGAAAATTTTTTGAAAATCCATTGCTAAAAGATATCGAAATTACGATGACAAACGTAGTTACATTGGATAGTTTTCATCCTAATATAACGATTGTTCCGGATTCTAAAGGAGAAAATAAGGTTATTAAATTAACAAAAGAGAATTGCAATGATTTCTATAATTATTTATATTCTGATATGATAAAATTTAGAGGTGGCGGTTACGGTTACAATTATGAACTATACCAAAATGGTGATGATTCAAAAAGATATAAATTAACCGTAAAACTTAATTTATATGTAGATACAGATGCACCTACTGAATATACAATTTTGTATGGTCCATCTAAATAATTGTAAAAACTGTAGAATAACAAGAGTGTAAAAAGCGCTCTTTTTCTTTTGAATAAAAAGTAGAATATAATATCGAAAAACTGTATAGATGGTGTAGAATAGTTTGACTTTTTTTAAGAATTTCTATATGATGAAGATAATAAAGAGGTGTAGAAAATGTACGATATTATTATAGTTGGAGCAGGACCTGCTGGACTTACAGCAGCGTTGTATGCACGACGTGCTAGTAAATCAGTTTTAGTTTTGGAATCAAAAAATTATGGGGGTCAAATCGTAACAGCAAGTAACGTAGAAAATTACCCCGGAATAGAATCCATAAGTGGTTATGATTTTGCTACCAATTTGTATAACCAAGTTAAAAAACAAGGCGCTGAAATAAAATTTGAAACGGTTTTACATATCGACGAAAATAAAAAGGTTACCACGAGTGAACAAGAGTATCAAGCCAAATCTGTGATTATTGCTACTGGTGCTCAAAATCGAAAATTAAATAT
>CANRJW010000027.1 GCA_947631035.1 uncultured Bacilli bacterium | reverse complement strand
TAACATAAAAAAATTAATATTCGATGTTATTCCTTCCTGAATATTAATTTTTATTATTTTTATGCGGATGCCCTAAATAAATTATATTACTTTTATTATATGTAAAAATGAAAATTTCCTAAATATTTTTAAAGTTTTCTTTCTAATTTCATAACTTCTCTTTGCGTATAAGCACAAACAAAATGTAATTGTTCTTTTGTACAATAAGACTCAATTGTTTCAATCAAACGATTGTTTAAATAAAGTTCCATTAATTTTTTGCGATGGTAAACACATTGATACAATAATTCTAAATAAATTTTTCTTTTTTCTAAACTTTTTCGATAAGGAAGAACTTTTACTTCTTCTGTCATAGTATTTTCCTTTTGTTTCTTTTTCTCTTGATTCAAGTTTTCATAACCAGTTTGATAATTTTTAAGCATTTCTTTTAAACTTAACTCTTTTTGAAAAATACCATTTAATTCGTTTTGCTTTTCTTCCAAATCAAGTTCTAAATTAGCCTTCTTGGGTAAAGCATTGGTATTTTTGAAGTCAAAATAAAAACTATACGTTGCAAAACCATTGGTTACAATAAAGAAAATGAAAAAGAATAGTAAGGCTTCTTTAAAAGACAAAAGAAATAAAAAATGGGCTAAAAAAGAAAGACCAAAGCCTCCTAAATTTAATAAGATATACTTTTTTACTAGTTGTAAAACATGTTTTCGTTTTGTTTGCGTATAATAAGCAAGTTGGTTTTTTAGATTCCAAATTTCTTTTTGCAAAGAATCTTTCTTGGTTTGTAGATTTAGATTTTCTTGTTCTAAACTTTCCATGATATTTTCAATACTTAAAATTTCTTCGATATTGTCTTGATATTCTTTTTCTTCATATTTATCTTCTTTATCATCATAATAATAGATTTTTCCTTCTTTATATTGAAACTTTTCTTTCATAAAGCACCTTCTTTGCATAGGACATTATAAACTCTTTTCAACCGAAAAGCAACATCAAAATTCGATTCGAACCAAAGTAGACTCCACAATCGTTTAAAAGGATTAAAAAGACTAAAACGAGAAGATATTTTAAGTTTTTTAGAAAGTCATAATTCTTCTTTCGGAGGGAAATAAAGTAGGATTTTAAAAATTGACAAGATTTTATAAAAACAAAAAGTAAGAAAAATAGAAAAAGAAATTTTACTAAAAGAAAATAAAGCAGAAAATGGATAAATGCATCGATTTTAAATAAAGAAAAGAACAAAGGAATCATAAAGCCTAACGCAACTCCTTCTAAAAAAATAAAAAAGATTAATATGGGAAGTCCAATAAAGCAAAACAGTAGCAAAATAGAGAGAAGTAGCAAAAGAAAATGATACAAGATGTTTTCTAGAGAAAAGACGTTTTCTTGAAAGACATTGGTTAAAGAAGAAGCAATGGTTTCTTTTAAGGCATTATCTTGTTTTAGATAGAAAAAAATACCTGAAAAGATGCCAAATAATAAAATAATCGAAATAAACAAGAATAGGAATCTATTTTGCTTAAAGCTTGTCCATAAAGTTTTCATTTGCTTCACCTCTTGCTAAATCATATTTACTAAATGAGAAAAATATGATAAATTTAATGTATTAGAGGTGAATCATGAAAAAAAGAACAAGAAAAATTCTCGTATGGGTAATGGTTTTTATTATGGTAGCCAGTGTATTTGCTACTTTAATTGGAATTATCTTATCAGCAAGTTAAACCTAAAGTTAGGTTTTTTTCTTGTTTTTTTTTTAATAGTAGATTATAATGATAGAAGAATAAAAGAGGATTGTGATAAGCTATGTTTAAAGAGTACGATTATGAAACCTTACCCGTTGTCGATATAGTCAACGAAATGATTTTAGATGCTGCTAAGAAAAATGCCAGTGATATTCATTTCGACCCTACCCCTACTGTACTTAATGTACGTATTCGTGTCGATGGAGAATTAATTAATTATGCAACTGTTCCAGAAAATGTCAAAAATCCCTTAATTACCCGTATTAAGATTATTTCTGGAATGAATATCACCGAATCACGTCTTCCACAAGATGGAGCAATTAAAAATGTAATTGAAGATGATGGTCTTGATTTACGTGTTTCTACTTTACCCACCGTTTATGGAGAAAAGGTCGTTATTCGTATTTTGGATTACTCTATGAGTACAGAAGGATTAGAATCTCTTGGTTTTTCAGCGAAAAACTTACCAAAAGTCCAAAAGTTAATTAAAGAACCTAATGGTATTATTTTAATTACAGGTGCAACTGGTACCGGAAAATCAACCACTGTATATTCGATGCTTCAAATCTTAAATACCACGGAAAGAAACATTATTACTGTTGAAGATCCCGTGGAAATGAAATTAAGTGGTATTAACCAAGTGCAAACGATGAGTGATATCGGTCTTACATTTGCGAATGCCCTACGTAGTATCTTAAGACAAGACCCGAACGTTATTATGATTGGAGAAATTCGTGATGATGAAACCGCTAGAATTGCTGTACGTGCTTCTATTACGGGACATTTAGTTTTATCAACCATCCACACCAATAACTCTTTAAATACTATTGAAAGACTTTTAGATATGGATGTAGAACGTTACCTTTTAGGTTCTGCCTTGATGGGAGTTATTAGTCAAAGATTAGTTAAGAGATTATGTCCAAAATGTCGTACTTCAAGACCAGCAACTTCTTATGAAAAAAATGTTTTTAAACAAGTTCTTGGTATGGATATTTCAGAAATCTATACTCCTGTTGGCTGTGACGAATGTTACCAAGGCTATAAAGGACGTATTGCCATTCAAGAAGTTTTAGAAATTAATCAAAATATTCGTGATGCCATTACCAATAATATTCGAAAAGACGAATTAAGAAAATTAGTTTATGATAAAGAAAATACCATTACCCTACTTGAAGATGGTTTAACAAAAGTTATAGAAGGTCAAACAAGTTTTGAAGAAATTCTAAGAGTTATCGATATTGAGGACGATTTAGGAAATGAAGATATTGATATTAAAAATGCTTTAATAGGTAAAAATAATCCCAATACTACTGAAAATGCATCAGTAGAAGCTCCAGTAGAAAATGAACCTACTTCAACAATTGAAACATTATAAAAGTGATTGACAATAAAAATCAATCACTTTTTTCTTTTAAAATAGATTCAAAATAAGTTGAAATTTTTCTAAGAAAAAATAAACAATAAAGGTACTACTTACCAAAAAGGGGCCAAAAGGAACTTCGTTATTTCTCTTTAAGAGCAATACTCCTACAGCATAGGGTAAAGCCAAAAACGTAGAAAATACTAAGGCAATAAGACCATGCTTAAATCCTAAAGCCATGCCTAGAATAAAAGAAAACTTAATATCTCCTCCCCCTAAAGCTTCTCTTTTGAATAAAAAAGTTCCCACATAACCAACAAAGAGCATAATTAAGAAAATTAGAAACCCATATAAAACATTTAGTAAGGCATTTTGAAGACCAAAGAAGATTAAGCGAAATAAAAACAATAAAAGAGCACTCACAATCAAATAAGAATCTAAAATCATCATATACTTAAAATCGGTGATAAAAATAAGAACGACTAAAGAAGATAAAACCAAAGAAACCAATAATTCATAAGAAAAACCATATTTCCAAAAACATAGAGCAAACAAAATACCAGTAAATACTTCATAAATGAGGTACTCTTTGGAAATTTTTTCTTTGCAGTGAAAGCATTTTCCTTTTAAGAATAAATAGGAAACAACGGGAATTAATTCATACCATTTTAAGATATGATTACAATATGTACAATGGCTCCTTGGTTTTATTAAAGATTCTCGATTGGGAAGCCTTGTTCCTACTACATAATAAAACGAACCCATTATACAACCTAATGAAAAGAAAAATACAAGATAAAGCATATAAACCACCTATGAAATTGAATTCATTAAACCAAACATTGGTAAAATAACAGCAAGGATAATACCTCCAACGACAATCGCTAAAAAGACAATTAAAACGGGTTCGATAAACGATTTTAAATTGTTGACGATATTATGATGCATCTCGGCATAATAGTCACTAACTTTTTGCATCATTTCAGCAAGACGTCCCGTTGACTCTCCTGTAACAATCATGTAATACGCTACATCTGGAACTGCCCATTGATCTTTAAAAGACGTCGAAATTTTATCTCCCTTGACAATATTATCAATGGTACTATTCATAATCTCTTTATAGATTTCATTATTTGTAATACGACTCAATATTGTCATACTATCAGTGATAAAAACGTTATTCGAAAGCAAGGAAGAAAAAGTCTTGGTAAAAATCGTTAATTCGTTATAAATAATTACTTTGCCAATCACCGGCATATGCATAAGGGCATACTGAATGTTTCTTCGGAAAGCTTTAATATTTTTATAACAGAAATAAAGGACTAAGAATACAATAAGAAGTGCCAAAACAATAAGTAAAATATTATCTTTTAAGAAATTACTTAAATTAATGATAAATAAGGTTAATCCATTGATGGAAGCATTGGAATCTTCATAGATTTTAACAAATCCTGGAATAACATATAACAATATAAAAGTAATAACGGCGAAAGCAAACACCATAACCATAGCGGGATAGGTAATTGCTCCAATCATTTCTTTTTTTGTTTTATCAAGGTCGGTATAATAATCAGACATATCGGTTAAGGTATTTTCTAGTTCTCCGGTTGCCTCAGCCGCACGAATCATATTAATTAGCAAAGGCGGAAACATTGTTCCTTGTTTTTCTAAGGCTTTAGAAAAAGGTTCCCCCATAGTAAGTTCATAGACAATTGATTGAAAATATTTACGATATTTCTTTTTCTTTTGCATTTGATTATTTAATATCTTGACAGATTCCGTTAAGGTTAAACCACTTTTAATATAAGTAGAAAGTTGTGTTAACCAAAATAGTAAATCTTTCGTGGACATTTTAATTGCAAAAATACTCTTTTCGCCATAGAGAAAATCAATGGTTTTATTGGTTTGAATATCATAAACTGTATAGTCTTCTTGGAGTAAAAAGGTATTGACGTCCAATTTAGAATAACCATTAATAATTCCTTTTTCTACTTTACCCTCTTTATTTCGGGCTGTATATTGAAAAACTTTTGGGGTTTTGCTTCGAACACTTCCCTCGTTTTGCAAGTTAGCCATTAAAGCTTCTCGCATCGCTTCTAATTTAGCATTTCGCTTTTTGACAAACCAAAGATTGTTGTATCTTTCTTGTCTTTTTGCTCTTTTTTCCTTTTGTTTTTCTAATCTTTCTTGACGTTTTTTACTCTCAGCATCCATAAGACCCTTGGTACTTTGGTAGGCTTGGTCTACTTCGGCACTGGTACGATTAAAAATAGACTTAGCAAAATCAATAAAAACAAACTTTACACCTTTATATAAGAAATAAACGATATCTTTTAGAACCAAAAAAGGAATTAAAAAAGTATTTGCTTTGTTTTCTTCACTTGTCATGCCTTTTTTCCTCCTTTATTCTTCTTACTTTAATAGTATAACACAGAATTCCATCTTTTGCCTAGAAAAATATGCAACATCTTGAAAAAAGGAACATAAAATAGGATAAAGGTGGTCACATGTTTAATCCAAGTCTACTTATAAAAGGGCTTTCTCTTACCAAAATCATTGGTGGGTTATCGAAAACTTTACAAATTGCCAATCAAGTGATTCCCTTATATCAAAAAGCAAAACCAATGATTCAAAACGCTCGAAATATCATGGGTGTATTAAAAACAATTACGAAAACACCCACTTCTTTGGAATCAGTTGAAAAAACAAGTTCAAATACTATAGAAAAAAGTACCAAAGAAAAAGAGGACCAAAACTCCCCTACTTTCTTCTTATAGATATTTTTGTAATAAAAAGATTTTATAATATAATTTTAATTTTTTTAGTACATTTTTTGACTCTAATTTTTTTAGTATAGATTGCATTTGCTCTTGTAAAAAATGATAATAAGCCTTGTTTTCCTTTTTAAAAAGACCGAATTCTATTTGAGAACGTTTTCGTTTTCTTTTTTGACGCGTATAATTACCAATGACATAGTAATGTCCTTTTTCATAAACGACCAACTCATCTTCTAAATAATAACCAAATTTCGGCATATTTTTACGTAATAAACTTAAATCATTATTGGATTGGACAATTATTTTTTGAATAAAGTTGCGATTCACTTCTTTTACGATGTGTAAAATGGTGGAAGTTCCCATACCAGAAATCACCAAAGTATTTAGTTTTTCTTGCCTTATATTTTGAACGCCATCCGAAAGAATGGTTGGAATATCCAACTTTTTATGCAAAATATTTTGGCGAGCATTTTCTAAAGCCTTCTCATGAATATCAGAAGCTAAAACGAATTGGCAAAGATTATTTTCTTTTAAATAGATGGCTAAATAAGCATGATCACAACCAATATCTGCTACACAATCTTCTTTTTTTATAAATTTTGCAATAGCTTTTAAGCGAAGTTGTTTCATTAATCAGATAAGAAGTCCTTTAATTTTTTGGCACGAGACGGATGTCTTAGTTTACGTAAGGCTTTGGCTTCAATTTGACGTATTCTTTCACGGGTGACATTAAAGCGTTTGCCCACTTCTTCTAGTGTATGGCTTGTCCCATCAATTAAACCAAAACGAAGTTCTAATACTTCTTGTTCTCTTTCTTGTAATGTTTCTAATACCGCTTTAATTTCTTCTTTTAAGATTTCGTTTGTCGCGTACTCTTCTGGAGTCATGGAACTTGCATCGGGAACAAAGTCGCCTAAATGAGAATCTTCTTCTTCCCCGATTGGTGTTTCTAAAGATACGGGATCTTGACTGATTTTAATCACTTCACGTACTTTTTCAACAGAAATACCCATTTTTTTAGCCACTTCTTCTTCACTTGGTTCACGATTTAACTCTAAGGTTAATTGTCTTTGAATACGAGCCATTTTGTTAATGGTTTCAACCATATGAACAGGAACACGTATCGTTCTTGCTTGATCAGCTAAAGCACGTGTGATGGCTTGACGAATCCACCAAGTTGCATAGGTAGAAAACTTAAATCCCTTATCATAATCGAATTTATCGACGGCTTTCATAAGACCAATATTTCCTTCTTGAATTAAATCCAAGAACAATAATCCTCTTCCAACATAACGTTTGGCAATACTAACCACTAAACGTAAATTGGATTCAGCTAAAATATTTTTTGCCATTTCATCTCCAGTTGCAGCTTTCTTTGATAATTCTAATTCTTTTTCTGGCGATAAAAGACTAATTTTACCAATTTCCTTTAAATACATACGAACAGGGTCATTAATATTAACGTCTTTCGTAATTTCAGCATCATCTAAGATAATGGGTTCATCTTTTTCTAAAATAGGGCCATTTCCATCGGTTCCTTCTTCATCTTCAGAGGTTACTTCGATATTATTTTCAACAAATGCACTATAAAGTTCATCCAAAGAATCATTATCGACATCCAATCCTTTTAAACATTCTGCTAATTGTTCAAAAGTAATCATCCCATTTTCTTTTCCTAATTTGATTAATTCTTCTTTTCTTTCTTCAAATGTTTTAATTTCTTTCATTTTTTACACATCCTTTTTTATCTATACTTTTCCTTATTATTCATTTTCTTTTTTGAGTTCGGTAATTTTTTCTAAAAGGGCCATTTTTTTATTGATATCATATTCTTCTTTCATTTCGCTTTTTAATTGATTGATTTTTTCTTTCTTAATCTTTTTGCGAATAATGAGAAGTAATTCTAACATACCCTCTTCCGTTAAAACTAAATCTTTTTCATTTCTTATTATGGTCATAATCTCTTCTTTTAAATTCATATTTTCTGCATAAGTAATAAAATCCGCTAGATTAATAGTTTTATGTTTTTCTAAATAGTAGACGATTTCATTGGCAATCAGACGATGCTCCTTTGTTGGAAAAACTCCTAATTTGGTTTGATAAAGACGAATAAATTCTTTATCATTCATCATATAGAAAAGAATCTTAGAACATAATTTATCATAACTATTTTGGACCACTTTTGGTTGTTCTTGTTTTTTATTTTTCTTTTGTTCAACCGCTTTTTCCGTTAAACCCAACTGCTCTTTTAAAATAGCGTAACTTATATTATAATCATTACTTAATTTTTGTAAAGTTACTTCTTTTAATATGGAATCATTGGTATTTTTTAGGCCATCAATGACTTCTTTTAAATATTCTGCTAAATCTGTTGCTTCATTTAAATTTTTATTCTTTTTAAAGTAGTTTAATTTGAAATCAATAAAAGAAATTGCATTCTTAATGACATCTTCCATGGCTTCTTTACCATTTTTTATAATATAAGAATCAGGATCTTTTTCACCACTTAAACGAACAATTTGAAAAGGTATTTGATTTTCTTCTAATAGATTTCCCACTGCTAATGTGGCCATTTCTCCAGCGTTATCATTATCTAACATTAAGATAATTTTACTTCTTAACTTTCGAAAGATTTCTACTTGCTCTTTGGTGATGCTTGTACCCATTAAAGCAACGACATTTTTAATTCCCACCGAGTAAAGTCGAATCGCATCCATGTTTCCTTCTACAACCACAACTTCTTTTAAAAGACGAATGGCATCTTTTGCCCGGTGATAGTTAAATAAGATATTGCCTTTTTTAAAAAGAATGGTTTCTTTTGTATTGATATATTTAGGTGTTTCTTCTTTTAAATAGCATCTGGCGGTAAAACCTACGACTTGTCCTTCTAAATTATGAATAGGAAACATAATGCGGTTTTGAAAAAGGTCATAAAAACCATTTTCACCTTTTTGAATCAAACCAATTTCTTCTAAGAGTTTATCCGAATACCCTTTTTTAGAAAGAATTTTGTACAATCGATTCTGGTCGAGTGCTAGACCAATGGAAAAATCTTTAATGGTATCTTCCAATAGATTTCTCGTTTTCAAATAGGCAATCGCTTGTTTTCCTTCTTCCGTATTTAAGTTGTTTTGATAGAATTTTAAAGCTAAATCCATAGCTTCATGTTCTTCTTTAAATTTGGTTTCTTTTTTTGTTGTCAGTTTTACTGATAAGGAAAGTCCAATTTTATCTGCCACGACACTTACCGCTTCAGCAAAAGAAATATTTAAAAAGTTTTCGACAAACGTAAAAACATTCCCTGTTGCTCCACAGGAAAAACATTTATAAATTTGTTTTTCATCAGAAACACTCATACTAGGTGAATGGTCTTCATGAAATGGACAAACCCCAAAATAATTTTTTCCTCTTTGCGTTAAAGGAACATAAGAAGAGATAATATCTACAATAGATGCACTACTTCGAATACGATTAATTTCCTCTTGTTCTATAAAGGCCATAAAAAGAACCTCCTACTTATATATATTACCCGTACCCCCTCGATTTCCTTTTTTTTCTGACAAAAAAATACGAATTTTTTGTTAAATTCGTATTATTTTCCTGTTTTTTTATCAATTTACCGGTAGAAATGGCTATGACGAGTAAATGTAAATCTCGGTTTTCGTTATCGAAAAAATACACCTTGGATTCTTCAAAAGAAAGGGGTTCATTCATTTTCCAATAAACCTTTTTTATGACTTTGTAATAATAGGTTCCATCACTTTTTTCTAAAGAAAAGGAATCCAATGGTTTTAAATCTTCTAAAAAATTTTTAGAAACGACATAAACATTTTCGTTTTGCCTTGGTAAATAAAAATCATTTTGAAATAAGAAAATTAAAGGAAGAAGGAAAAAGAGCCAGCTATTTTTTAAAAACATAATAACTAAATCCTAGAAAAGCCAAGACAATTAGAAAAGCAAAACTATCTTTAGAGGTACTTGGAACGGGCAAAATCTCTTGAAGCATTTCTTCTTCAACCGCTTCTTCTTTTTCGTCTTTTTCCGTTTCTACAGAATCTGTATCGATTGGTTCTTCAGGCTTCTTTTCTTTGTCTTCTGTTTCAATACTCTCTTCTTTTTTTGACTCATTTTCTTCTGGAGTCTTTGGTTCTTCCTTTTCTTGCTCTGGTTGTTGTTCTTCTACAGGACGCTCAAAATGAATGGTAGAAGTATAAGGATTTTCACAGATGGTATCCATATGAATGTACTTTAAATCTTCATTTTGCCACATTTTTAAAGTGGTACAATCTAGTTTTGGAATAAAAGAAAGCGTATAATCTTCTAAATCATCTAATAAGATAATGGTCATTTTGTTTTCTTCCTCTGAAACTTCTAAGTGTTCTCCAGTAATGGTAAAATGTTTTAGAATATAAGCATCTTCTATTTCAATCGTATCCTTTTTCGTGCTTAAAGCTGGATAGGAAAAAGCATTTTCTTCTATGTTCTTTTTGATTTGTTTTATTTCTTCCGAATAAGCATTTACTGGAACACTATAATTGTTCGTTAAAACAACATTATAGTCTTTAAAGGCTTCATAAACTAAATATTGAGTAGCAAAGTAATAAGCATCGGTTGTTTGATTTTGATATCCATAGCCATAATAAAGCACTTTGGATATTTCTTGCATGATTTCTTTGTCGACATCAATATCTTGAAGTTCATATTCCTTACTATAATAAAATACACTACGTGGATTAATGGCAAAGTAACCCTTGTTTTCGTCATCTAGAATTTTCATGGTTTTTTGACTGCTAAAAAAAGAGCCTTCTTTTTCAGTGATTTTAAAATAATAACCTGTATACCGATCAATTTCTTTAAATTTCTTGGCTTGCACCGAAGAAATTAAAAACGCAAAACTACTAAACACAACAATCATAAAACTAACTAAATTTTTTTTCATTTTTTCTCCTTTTTAGGAAGTGAGCCCTTACAAAATAACATAAAAAAATCGGTTTGTAAAATAACCAATTTGTTAAATTTGCGCCGAATTTTAATGAATTTGTCTGAGAATTTGTTTAATTTGCAGTGAATTTAAGCAAATTAGAAGCAAATTCGCTAAAATTAGAGAAAAATACGCTCCTTCGTAAAAATTTGTAAGTAAACTAAAGGGTAAAATAAGAAATCCGACAAAAATACTATAAATGGCAATTCTTTTTTTCGAATATGGCGAAAAATTGGATAAGGGTGCTAAAATAACGAGTAAAAATAAGACATCAGGAGAAAACATATGGGCTAGTAAAAAATTCATATTTCCTTTATAAATCGAAAATAAAACCAAAGTCAGTAAATAAACCCCATAGCCATAAAAAGGAATTTCTTTTTTATAATAGGGATCAAAAACCAAAAGTAAAAAAGACCCTAAAATCAAAATAGCACTTGAAGTAAATAAACCACTTTCGATATGACCAAAGAGATGGTCCAAATAAGAATAAACAAATAAATGGCTTTCCTCTAATAAGTTGGCATAATAATATTTCCCTATTCCCCATAAAAAAGCGACAAGCAAAAGTTTTCCCAAGACAATAAAATGAAGGTCTAAATCCTTTTTACTAATCCATAACGTGTTTAAAAATAATAGTAGTGTTAAAATCAGTAAAAAAAGAAAAATATTCGTTGAAATCGGTACAATCAAACTAAATAAAAGACCATAAAATTTATTATCATAGGGCATCTTATTCTTAAAAAGAGTATCAAATAAAGCTCCAATGGCTAAACCACTTAAAGGATAGAGTAAAATATAAAACAAATGAGAAAAGCTATAATAGCCATTTAAATAAGGAACTAAAGCATTTTTATACCAACCAAAAGCAATGAAAAGGAAAAAAGCCAAATAAAGTTTTTGGAGCAAACTAAAGCGAATATTTTTATGCATTCTATTCATCATTTTCACCTTCTAAATACTTTTGTAAAGGAATATAAGAGGGACAAATATAACTACATAAACCACATTGCATACATTTGACTTTAAGTCCCAACTTATAAGCCATTAATGGATTCTTATGAAAAGGACAAATGCTAATACATTTTCCACATTTAATACAACTCTTTTGCGTACGATGTTCCTTTTTCATAACCATAATTCCTTGTAAATCTTTCGTCACAATCACTTGATTCAAATCTAGTTGTATTCCTCCCATTAAACCATTGACATAAAAAGCACAATTACTTAAATCTTCGACATAATATTTATTAAAAATAGCGGCCACATTTACTCCAAGTTTGGTTTTGATTAAACGAGGTTTGGTAATTCCACTACCACTAATCGTTAGGTATTTCTCTACCAAAGGACGATTTTTCTTAACATTCACATAAAGCTCATATACTTCACTAGCTTTTAAATACAAAACCTCCTCATGAATACGCAAATAGCGTTTTAAAAAAGGTTCTTTTCCAATTAAATATAAGTCGTCGACGAATTTAATCTCCATATTTTTATACATACCTAAAATATTTTGATAAGCAAGTATCGTTTTGCTATCGGTATTCTTAAGAGCAATAATGGCTTTACTATTTGGATAGAGTCCTAATAATGCCTCTAAAGTATCTACTAGATACTTTGTCTTTTTTTGTTGTAAAAAAGATTCATTTGCAATATAAGGTTCATCATCGATTCCAGAAATTAAAATGGTATTTCCTTGGTAATCCGCAATTTTTTTTCGTAAACGTTGATTTAAAATACTATTTAAAAATTCTTCTTTTTTTAAACCGGTTATTTTTCTTCGGGTTGGTTTGGTACTTGCACTTTTCTCTTGGTAATCATTTTGAATGACCATACAATTTTTCTTTTTTCTGCTCGGTAGTAAACAAGTATCAATTCCCACTAATTTACCGGATACTGGAGCATATACATCTTGATAGAAAGGACTATCTTTTTTGATATGAGCAACTTTTTTTAACTCTTCTTTTTTTGGTGGTAACGGAACATAGATAAGTTCAGGTGTATTATATTCAACATATTCGAAATTGGGATTAATTGCTAAATCTTTATCTAATTTTACTAATTTTGCCATAAACTTCCACCACTTTTTTTATTATACACTATTTTTTAATGAAAGTCTTTTAAAAATAAGTATAAATTTTTGGCAACGTCACTCGGAAGGATTTCTCCTAATTCTTCTTCGCTGGCTTCCTTCATTTTGGCAACACTACCATATTTTTTAATTAAGGTTTTTTTACGTTTTTCCCCTATTCCTTCAATATTATCTAAGACACTTCCAATACTTCCTTTACTTCTAATGGTGCGATGGTAATTAATCGTGTATCTATGGACCTCATCTTGCATACGGGTTAAATAGTGAAACAAATTGCTTGTTCGATCAATTTCCACAACTTCGTAAGTATCCCCTCTTACTAAATCGTTGGTTCGATGGTGTTCGTTTTTCTTAAGTCCACAAACAAATATCGGCAAATGAAGGTCTTCCAAAACTTCTTGACAAGCATGGATTTGACTTAAACCTCCATCGACGATTATTAAATCTGGTGCTTCTTTTTTTTCAAGCATCATACGATAATACCTACGATAAATTACTTCTTTCATGGTATGATAATCGTCATTCTTATCGACTTGAATCTTAAATTTACGATATTCGTTTTTAGCAGGTCTTCCATTTTTAAAGACAACCATTCCACTTACGGAAAAATTACCAAAAAGGTTTGAGTTATCAAATAAATCAATACGATTTAAATTTTCAAGACCAAGCAACTCTTTTAATTCTTCATTCGCACTTTCTGTTTTATATTCGTCCTTTTTAATCAGTTCAATTTCGTTTTCTAAATTAATTTTGGAATTGGTGATGGCCATTTCCACTAACTTTTTCTTAGGTCCTCGCGTTGGTACTACAAATTTGGTTTGAATCAAATTTTCCAGTAAAGAAGCATGCATATCGTCTTCGACTAAGATTTCTTTCGGTATTTCATGGCGAGTGTAAAAATGCATAATGTATTCGTCTAAATCGTCATGAACATCACTAACTAAAGGGAAAATATCCGATTTACCGCCGACCATTTTTCCGTTACGCAAGAAAAAGAATTGAATACTTACATACCCCTTATCAAAATAGTAACCTATCACATCACGATTCACTAAATCGTGTAATTCTACTTTTTGTTTATCCATAATAATTTTAATATATTCTAATTCTTTTTTCATTTCCAAAGCCATTTCGAAATTCAAGGCTTCACTATACTCTTGCATCTTTGCTTCTAGGCGATTTACTAAAACTTTATCATTTCCATTTAAAAAACTTAGGATTTCTTTTTCCATTTCCACAACTTTATTTTGATCAAGTTCTTTACTGCAATATCCTAAACATTCATGAATATGATAATACAAACAAAGTTCTTTTTTAATGCCCTCACATTTCTTTAATGGATAGACACGATTTAAAAGATTCACTATTCTTCTGGCAGCATAGGCATTGGGGTAAGGACCAAACAACTTTTTGTTGTCCTTTTTGCGAACATTTAAATATCTAGAAACTTTAACTCTTGGATAAGGTTTAGCTATATACTCAATATAGGGATAACTTTTATCGTCTTTTAATAAAATATTGTATTTCGGATTAAACTCTTTAATTAAGTTCATTTCTAAAACGAAGGCTTCTAGTTCGCTTCCAGCAACGATGTACGTAAAATCAGCGATTTCGGAGACCATCTTTTTCGTTTTTCCCGTTTGGGTACGATTAAAATAGGAAGAAACACGACGATGTAAGTCTTTCGCTTTTCCAACATAAATAATAACCCCATCACTATTACGCATTTGATAACTTCCTGGTAAATGAGGAATTAAAGATAACTTTTCTTTAAACATAAAGCATCCCTCCTATTCTAGTATACCCAATTCTCTTCCTTTGTTAGGTGTATTATACCATTTTTTCCTTTCTAAATCTATGGAAACACGATATAATAAACCAAAAGGTGTTGTTATGAAATTAGTAAATACGTATACATATGAGATTAAAAAATCTAAGTTTATCGCCTACTACTATGAGGTTGATGTGAAAGAAGAAGTAGAAGAAATCCTTACAAGTTTAAAAAAAGAACATAAAAAAGCTAGACATATTCCCTATGCTTATAAAATCGATGGGATTATCCGCAAAAGTGACGATAAAGAACCAAGTAATACAGCAGGAACGCCTATTTATCATTTAATCGAGCAAGAAAACTTAAATCATGTTTTTATTGCGGTTGTACGTTATTTTGGTGGTATAAAACTAGGAACTGGTGGTTTAACCAGGGCTTATTTAACGGCAGTAAAAGAAGTCATAAAAAAAACTACTAGCTAATCGTTAGTAATTTTTTATTTTAGAGTTCCTTTAAGATTCTTTCCATCTCTTCTTTGGTTTTAAAACCAATTTCTTTTCGTACTTCTTCTTTATTTTTAAAAAAGATAAGCGTTGGAATACTCATAATTCCATATTTTCTTGCTAACTCTTCATGCGTATCCGTATTGACTTTCAAAATTTTGATATTTTCCAGTTGTTCTAAAACGGTTCCCATCATTTTACAAGGTCCACACCAATCAGCATAAAAATCAACAATGGTAATCCCTTCTTCTAAACAATCTTCTAAATTTTCCTTTTCTAAATACTTAATCATTTGAAACCTCCTTATATTTTTCAATGACACTTTGGGCATTGAGAATATTTAGTTTACCTTTTTCTTGTAACAATGTAGCATTTTCAACACTTAAAATATCATATTTTAATAATATTTCTAATCCATCTTGGTTTAATTTTTCAGTATCTTGGTTCGTTGTATAATTCTTATTCAAATCAATTACTTCTTTAATAGCACTATAAGAATCTTCCATAATATTGCTAACTATTGGAGTTTTTCCTAGTATAAAATCAGCCATTTTGCTTTCCGTAATTAAGCTACTATTAACATTAAATTGGACAAGTAAGAATAAAACCGCAAAGACAAAAACATACATTTCTAAGAAACCAAAGATAGCCCCTAATATTTTAGATGGAATACCTAAAACAATCGTGAACTTTAAAATCGTTTCAATAAGTCCAGAAATTTTAATAATAACTTTTAGAACAATACCAAACAAGAATACTAAAATAAGAAAAGCAATTGCTTCATAAATCAAGATATTTAAAACTGTAATTCCCACATTAAAGAATGGTAAATGCGTATACAAAAAAACAGATAACGGATTTTTAAATAAAAATGCCAGTACAAAAACAAGTATCGTTCCAACAAAAGACACAACACTTTTAATAACACCTTTTTTAAAACCTAAAACAGCACCTAAAAGTAAAAATAAAAGAATCACCGCATCAACAACGCTTAACATGATAACACCTATCTTTCTATACTAATTATATTATACCCAATAGAAAAAATCTATTAAAAATTCTTTTTATTTACTTTTTCTAGTGGTAAAATAAGTTTAAGGTGATAAAAATGACTATAGTTTTTAAAGTAAGTGACAATATTAAGGAAAAAATGATTGACTACTATAAAGATTGTAGAAGACCAAATACTCCTCCTTATGCTATTTTTCAAGCGATGGAAGCCGATACGATTATTACGTTATATGAAAGTGGTAAAGTGATGTTTCAAGGCGTAAGCGCTGATATTGATGCCAATATTTGGGTTGACTTAGAAAAAAAATTAAATAATCGTATCATTGATATTAATTCGGATAAGAAAGAAAAAGAAAAATATAAAGAAGAATTAAACTATTATTATAGTATGTCAACGATTGGTTCGGATGAAGTAGGAACTGGAGATTACTTTGGACCTATTATTGTTACGGCTTCTTACGTTGATAAAGCAAAAATAGATTTAATGAATGAGTTAGGTGTTAAGGATTCGAAAAAGCTAACGGATGAAAAAATCTTAAAAATCGCCCCTATTTTAATTAAAGAAATTCCTTATGTGACATTCACTTTAAAAAATAGTGATTATAACAATTATCAAAAAATGGGCTATAACATGAACAAAATAAAAGCTATTTTACATAATAAAGTTTTATATGCGATTACGCATAAAGAAGAAAAATACCCTTATCAAAAAATAGTAGTAGATCAATTCGTTTATCCTAGAAAATACTTTGAACATATTTCAGAGGCTACTGAAAAAGTTTCTAATATCACATTTACTACCAAAGCAGAAAGCAAATGCGCCAGTGTTGCAGCAGCAAGTATCATTAGTCGTTACTTCTTTTTAATGAAAATAAATGAGTTATCTAAAGAACTGGAAATGGAAATTCCTAAGGGAGCCAACGATATTGTAGATGAAGTCGGTAAAGAAATTGTTAAAAAATATGGATTTTCAAAATTAAATGAAATAGCAAAATTAAATTTCAAAAATACAGACAAAATAAAAGAAACTTTAAAGCAATAAAGCAAAGTTTCTTTTATTTTTAACGAAGAGAACTAAAGAAAAAATTCATTTTAGTTCTCTTCTTTTTGGATTTGTTCAATTTCGTCTAGTGTTAAACCAGTACATCTTGAAATTAAATCCATATCAAGTTTTTCTTCTAGCATTTTCTTGGCTGTGTCAATTGCTTTTTCGTTTTTACCATCATCAACACCCATTTCATACATTCCTGCTTCATCGAGTGCCTTCTTGTCATAGAATAAGTAAGCATCTAATGCTTGTTCGTAATCCTCTACCTTTTTATTGACTTTCTTCATCATTTCACTTCCACCATAAACCTCTTTGCGTAGCTTTTTATCTTCACATACAAAGATATATAAGAGCCACTTTAAATCCCTTTCATTCTTTTTTTCAATCTCATTATAATCCATTTTACTTAATAAATCTAGATTGATATC
>CANRJW010000026.1 GCA_947631035.1 uncultured Bacilli bacterium | reverse complement strand
CAAGATGTTATAGCTTTATCAATCACAATTTTAAAATTTCTCCATTCTTTATAGTCCAATGCTTTTTGTAATTCACGTGCATACCAATATTCATTTCCATAATCATCTAAATGTTTTATGCTTTCAAAAGTGCTGTCAGTATATTTATCATTTAAAACTTTATTTACTATCTTATTTTCTGATTTATTTACCATATAAGTCACTTCCTTTCATGAATTTTTTTATCATAAAATTTGCAAATTTATTCTTCTATATCATTTCTTTTAACAAAATCAGTATAAATCTATTCTGGAGCATAATCAAAATATAAACAAGTTCTTCAATTAATTCTTTTTTAGTTCATTTTCGATTATTCAATTGATAAAGATTTATTATATCTATTTTCTTAAAATTGTTCTTTAACAATATCTGTTATTTCCTTTATTTTTTCAAAGTTTTGTGGTGTTCGTAAATTATCTTTGGCATATGAAAAAATTTGACCTATATGATCTATAACACTTCCCACTAATTCCGTCATCCATTTTTCTCTTGGTAAAATCCATATATGCAAATGTCTATTTTCTTTTTCTTCAAAAATAATATCGAATCGCTCACAAATATGAGAATTTCTTAATATTTTCATAGTCTTTTCTAAAAGAAAAAACATCTTTTCTCTTTCTTCATTCGTCAAATCACTTAATGTTTCGACACATCTTTTCGGTGATAAGATAAGAAAACCTGGAATGGGTAATTCCCAATCTTGCGAAATAGTAAAAGAATCATCTTCATATACAAATCCACAAGGTAATACAAATTCATGTTTTGCATAAGAGCATCCTGGGCACTCTTTAAACTCAATTTCTTCACCCGTATATAATTTCATTTTTCCCATAATATTTTCTTCTCCTTCTCTTTATTTTTTACCAAACTTTTAATAAAAAGGATTTTAATTCTAAGAAACGATCTCCTTTACCACTCTTAATTCGATAATCGACTTCTCCTAAATCTCTGATAATTTTTTTTAAATCTTCTTCATAATACAAGTTAGCATTGGTAATGGCTTTATCGACTTGCCAATCTTGTAAACCAAGTTTTTTACAAATATCTCCTTTTCGATAACCATTTCTTAATAAATAGTTGACACTATACATAAGACGATACTCTCTTGCAAGTAAGATGAGCAAAGCAATCGGTTCTACCTTTAAGGTATATAAATCCTCCAATATTTTTAAAGCAAATTTACCCTCTTTTCGAATCACGGCATCGACAAACTTAAAATTGTTATCCATAAGTGTTTTAGAAACAATTTCATAAACATCTGTTAATGCTATTTTCTGTGGCGTTTCGTAATATAAAAAAATTTTTTGTAATTCATTGTAAATTAAATCAAAATTATTTTGACAAGAAGCTATAATATATTCAATGGTTTCATTATCTATTTTATATTTATTTTGAAAAACCATATCACGAACTTTATTCATTAAATCTGGTTTTTTTAAAATATCGGTGGCTTTCACTGGATATTTTTGACTAAATTCTTTATAGACTTTTTTTCGAGCATCTACTTTGGTATAACAGGTAAAAAGAATGGTAGTCAAAGGAATGGGATTTTGGATATATTTTAAAAAGAATTGCACATCTTCTTCTTTGGTTTTTTCACTGGTAAAAAAATTAGCATTACGCACAATTATATATTTTCTTTCTTGAAACATGGAAACATAAGTGGCTTCTTCAAGAACATCGTTTAAAGTACAAACATTTAAGTCCATGGTTAAAACGTTAGAACTCTCTTTTATAATTTTTTTTATTTCCTCTTCTATCAAGCGAAAACTCTCACCATAAAACAAATACATATGCAAAATCTCCTTACATTTATCATATCATAATTTCCCAAAGAAAAAAGAAGAAAATTTTCCTCTTTATCTATATAAACACTATCATAGTGTACTTTATTTTATGATAAAGTTTGTTTTAAGTGAAAATTTTTCTTATCGATTGCAATTTCAATAGTTCCCGAATCTTGAGTATTATAGTAAGGAATATGCAAAGCTTCTAAACGTTCTAGCGTTTCTTTTGAAGGATGATGATATCGATTGTTACGCCCCGAAGAAATAATGGCATAATTTGGTTTTACCTGTTTTAAAAAAGAAAGGGAGGAACTCGTTTTAGAGCCATGATGTCCCACTTTTAAAAACGTTGCTTGTATATCATACTTTTTTATAAATTGTTCTTCGACTTTAGAAGATGCATCTCCCATTAATAAAAAGGTTTGATTATAGATTTTGATTTTTGTAAGAATGCTATTATCATTTTCGGTTTCATAAATGCCCATAAAATAGGTTTGAAAATCAAAAAAAGTGGACTGATATTTCTCTACTTGAGGATATAAAGAAAGCAATTCTTTTTCTTTATCAGTTTGTTCATTTTTATTTATCATCACTCTTTTAATGGGAATTTCACTTCCAATTTCTTTAGCATATCCTAAATGGTCTAAATCACCATGAGTAATGAGCAAAAGATCTATTTTGCGAACTCGAATACTTTTTAAAAATTGAACAATCGAATCACTTAACTGAAACTCTTTCGTACGGATTTGATATTCTTTTTTAGGAATTGGAATGTTTCCTCCTGTATCAATTAAAAGTACTTCCTTTTTTTTAGGAGAAACAAATAACGTGGAATCCCCTTGACCCACATCCAAAAAATAGACATAGTAATGATTTTCAAAAAGATTTTTATTATACAAAAAAGTTAAAAAAAGCAAGAACAAAAGAAACATCTTTTTTATTTTCCATTTAAAACCGATGAGCAAAAAGAAGTACAAAAGTAGAACTTCAAAAAGAGTAATTTTTCCAACAATCAGAGGAAAAGCAAATGTTAAAAAAGTGGAATTTAAAACGGTCAAGCAAGAAATGCTCAATTTAAAGAAAGGCAACAAAAAAGGAAAAAGAAAAGTAAAAATTGCCAACGGAAAAACGATAGTGCTCACAAAAGGAACTAAAAGACAATTAGTAAGAATCGAGCAAGGGTTAATTTCATAATTTACGTAAATAGAAATAGGCATACTAAATAAAAAAGTAATGCAACTCACTAAAAAAACTTGTTGCCATTTTTTATGCTTTCTTATATAATTTGCCGTGAACAAAAGAGAAAATGTTACAACAAATGTATACCAAAACCCAATAGAATAAAGATAAAACGGATTATAAAATAAAAGAAGAAAGGCTGTTAAAAAAAGAATCTTTATCCTAGAAATATCAAAATGAAACTTTTGATTCATTTCTAATAAAAGTAAAAACAAAATAGCTCTTAAAAAAGAAACAGAAAAACCTGCAATGAATAAATAAAAGAACAAAAACAGAAACAACAAAATTTTTTTAAATTTAACTTTTCCCATAAGTTTATTTAAAAAAAGATAGACAAAGGATAAATGCATTCCGGATAAAGCAAATAAATGCCCCACACCATTTTTCATAATCGTGTCATATTGATTTTCATCAATTAAAGTTTTATCTCCAATCACAAATGCCCTAAGATATGGATGATTTCCTAGTTTTTTAAGACGTTCGTCAATCTTATTTTTTATTTTGTTTAGTAAAGAAATTGAAACCTTTTGGATTTCCAGTTTAGACGCAGAGAAACAAAAATAAATTTTTTCATGTTCCAAATATTTTTTATAATCAAACGTATTGGGAATGGTTCTTCCAATAATTTCCTTTTTTTCTCCATACAAGGTAACCGTTAAACCAATTTTTAAATTTTGTTCTAACTCTTCCTTTTCTTCTTTACTGGAAACATAATAAGTTGCTTTTACTTTTTCCTTTACATCCAAAAGTAAGCTTACCTGGTCTCCATCAATAGAATAAGAAAGAATTTTTCCCGTTATCTCTTTTGTATCCTTTTTTATATTCGTTTTATGCGGAATAAGTTCAATAAATACAAATACATAAAAACAAAGAAGCAAAAAGAGAAAGAAATAAAAAGCATTAGATTGTAATAGAATCTTTAATCTTTTCATAAGTTGATTCTCCAATGCCAGATACATTCATAATTTCCGCTATATCTTTAAATGGCGTTTTTGTTCTATATTCAATAATACTTAAAGCTTTTGTCTCACCTATTCCAGATAAGGTCATAAGTTCTTCTTTGGAAGCTTTGTTTAAAGAAATCATTTGTTTTTCATTTTGAGAAGATACACTACTATTTTGATTACTGGATGTGGTTTTTTGGCTTTGGGTTTCTACTTTACTAGTCGAAGTCGTTGGAGTTGCCACCACAGTTTTTGTGGTATTCATTTTCTTTAATTCACTTTTTGAAAGTATCACAATCATGTCTTCATCCAACAATTTTTTACTCAAATTAATATTCTCTGTTGTGCCATCCGTCTTAAGTCCTCCAGCTAACTCTATTAAATCATTTACAATCGCGCCTTCTTCTAACTCATAAACTCCGGGATTTTTTACATACCCTTTAAGATCAACTTTGATTTTAGAAGTTTTTTCAGTAATCACTTCTTCAGTATCTATTGTTGGACATGCCTCACAAATACATTCTTCTTGTTTTTCTTGATATAGAAAATACAAAGTAACAAAATTGGTCATAATTAAAAAAAGAACGATACCTAATAAAAATAATTTTCCTTGTAAATATTTTTGAATGAGCATCATATATTTTATCACCTCCTACTTTTATATATACAAGGCAAATTCGTGATTTCCTTTTTTTTCATTAAAATTTCTTTAAAAAAATGAAAAAAAAGATAATATTTTATACTATCTTTACATATTTTTATATGGCATTTTACTCTATTTTACAATCGGGCCATTTCTCTTTGAATTCTCGTTTCTTTATTTTCAATGGCCACTTCTTGAACCACAAATAACATAAGAATTAAATTTAAAGTATAACTTCCCCCATAAGTTAGAAATGGGATTGGAACCCCTGTTAGTGGAATTAACGCTAAGACACCCATCAAATTAACAATCAAATGCAAAAGAACATAACTGAATGTTCCATAACACAAAATCATATTTCTTACATTCCCACGAGCATTTTTCCCAATTTTTAAAATACGATAGAGAATCACCACATAACCAATTAAAACTAGAACACCTACAATGGCTCCTAATTCTTCTACTAGGATAGGAAAAATAAAATCGGTATGGGCTTCTGGTAAATATAAATATTTTTGTGTAGAATTCCCTAATCCTTTTCCAAATAAACCACCATTATGAATAGCAATAAAACCATTACAAACTTGATACCCGGTATCTTCCGTATAACGACTACAAGGATTTTTAAAATTGAAACGTTCTAATTGTCTTTCGTTTAAAGAAGAAGAAAGACTTCCTCCGCTACATAGAAAAACACCTATGGCACAAACAAATAAGAGACCAAATGTTTTAAAAAGTTTTAATTGATTCTTTTTGTCGAATGGCAGGGTTACAAAAATTAAAAAGGCAATACCAGCAATAATTAATGCTCCACCTAAATCGGGTTGTTTATATACTAAAATGAAAAGGACAACCGCAAAAGCAAGAGGAATTAAATAATGATAAAGACTAATATTCTTCTTTTTCATACACCGGTCATAAAAAACGGCCATAACTACTATTAAAATGGTTTTGGCAAATTCAGCAGGTTGCAAATTAAAAAATTTTAAATCATACCAACTTTGCGCATGGTTGGTAATAATTCCTTTAAAAAATAAACCGACTAATGCTCCTAATATACCGACTACTAAAAAAGGCGTAAAAAACTCATATGTTTTTGTTTTAAAACGTAAAAGGAAAAAAATTCCTACGGCAAAAGCAACGATTACGACAATTAATTGTCGAATAAAAAAATGATACGTCGAAGATTTATAACGTAAAACGGCTGATACAGAAGAGGCACTTAAAATCATAATAAGACCTAAAATTGAAAAAAGAATCATTAAAATAAATAGAGGAAAATCAATTTTAGTAAAACGCCTTTTCATATTATTCACCTATTCTTATCATATCATATTTTTAGCACTTTTTTGGAAAAATATCATGCTCTAGACACGAATTGGGTATTTTAAGTAGCATTTTTTTCAAAATAAAATAAACTATAATAGATACATAAAGGAGGTATAATATATGTATTATTACGGAAATAACGGCTACTACAATGCAGGTTATGGTAGTGGATATGGTGCTCCTTGTTGTTCTAATACTGGTTATGCTGGATATACTTCTGGTTACGGTATCGGAGGCGCTATATGGATTGTCCTATTTATCCTTCTTATCATCATTATTGGTGCTGGATGGAATTGGGGCAACAATTATAACAACTAGGAAGTTTTATCTTCCTTTTTTTGTGATTTTTTGATACAATAAGGTGCGAAAGAAAGGGATTTTAGTATGAAATTGCCCGAAATAGAAATATTAGATGAAAAAGACAAACGACTTCATACCATTAGTAAGGATGTTTCTTTTCCATTATCAAAAGAAGATAAAAAAAGAATTAACGATATGCTTTTATATTTAAAAATGAGCCAAATAGATAAATATCGTGAACAATATAATTTACGTGCTGGTATGGGACTTTCTTATGTTCAAATTGGAATACCAAAAAGAATTTTTGTGGTAGTGGATGAAACCGATGAAAATGTATTTGAAAATTATGTTTTGATTAATCCTAAAATTGTAAGTAATAGTGAGGAATTAATTTATGTAGGAGAAGGAGAAGGCTGTTTAAGTGTCAATCGTGAAGTGGAAGGGATTGTACCAAGATATGCTAGAATTACTGTAGAAGCTTTTGATATGGAAGGAAATCCCTTTACCATACGTGTTCGAGAAGATTTATCTATTGCTTTTCAACATGAAATTGATCACTTAAATGGAATATTATTTGTCGATAAAATTGATCCTAAAAACCCTTATAAAAATGCGGAAAATATGAGAGAAATATAAAAAACAGAAGTAAATAGTTAATATTTAAAACTTCTGTTTTTATTTTTTATTATTCTGTTTTTATGGCTAAAACGATACGGAAACTTGCTCCGTCATGAACACTTCCAGAACCATCTGAAAAAGAAAATATACCACTTAAATATCCATGTAGGTATTGTCCTCCTCTAATAAACCAAACATGGCTACTACCTAGTGGAAAAACTGACTGAGCATAAAACCAAGAACTCTTTATAAGTACATTCTGTTCAGAGGTAGTAACAAACGGTCCATTTTCTCCAGTGGCATCCCCCAAAATTCTTCGTTCCCAATGTGTATAGTCCGCCCCATAATTATAGACATCATAATATTTTGGGTCATTTAATATACTACTATTTAATCCACTTTGACTATATTCAACTGCTGAATTTCCACTTTTATTGATTACGCCCATGACATATTCCCAAGCACTCCCACTCATATCATAAATACCGCTATAGTTTCCAGTGGTACTAGCATGTACACTTTCTTGATTGGTATAATTATACGTTTTTGTTCCATCTTGTAAAGGAAGAGGAGCTTCGTAATCCTTATAATTTCCATAACCAGTAGTTGGTTCATCTTTTGCAACATATCCCGTTATCATAGAACTATTATTATTAATTTTTACTTTTTCACAAGTGGTTGTGCTATCTTCTGCTATAGTACATCTGCCATAAACAGATTGTGCCAGATAAGCTACAGCTCCCCATTCCGTATTCTTCATCATATGACTTTCTAATTCTCTTTTATATCCAAAACTTGTTTGATACATATTGGCTACTACTATACTTCTCCATGAATATTCGTTTGGTTTAATAACTACTTGCTTGGAATTATTTTCATTTTTTTGAGCAGTAGATGTACTCGTTGCTCCTTTATAGCCAGTTTCAAACTTTCCGACCCATAATCCATTTCCTCCAAAGGCTAAGAATGCTGGATGGGTCATATAATCTTGATAACTACAATTTCCATCGCTTCCTGATGCACCTTGGACTTCGTTACTTAACATTGGAGTTTTGCATGTTGGTTCTCCATCTATTTTTCCATTATCTTTTGTATTATCAAGTCCAAATTTTATTTCTATTGCTCTATTTTGCTTTTCGCTATCTAATGTTCCACTTGCATTTTCATACTTTCCTAATTGTTCATCAAATAACTTATAACTATATTTCGGTATCCATACAAAATAACTTTCGATATCCTTTTCTGGTATTTCTGCATTATCTTTGTAATCTTCTGCCGTTTTCCCTTCTACTAAGATAACGGCATTTGCCCATTGTTTATCTGCATAGCTATACCATGAATCAGCAATATCTGCTTTTTTTACTGTCCCATTATCTCCTATTTCAACTGGTACTAACTCTTCACTTAAAACTGGGTCCGCTCCATTTAATTCTTTTTCTGTATAAATTTCTGCAAAATCTATATTACATTTTATTTTGGGAGCATTTTGTGGATTTCTAATATTTTCCAAACTCCAATTCCTATTATCCCAATCTGCTGTCACCTCATTTTCGCAATTTACATCTTTCACTGCATATCCACTATTTTTATTTGGAAATCCTTTTCCACTTACTTTTTGTCCATCTATTGTATAGGCAAGAGTTATATCTCCACTTGAAAAATCTGGTACTGTTCCTTTTAATACATCAAAAGTTTTTCTTTCTTCATACATAGCAAAACTTCGGTATAAACTTATACCTCCGATTATCATTACTATTGCTATTATGCTTCCAATTATAATTTCTTTTTGTTTTTTATTTTTGTTAAACCGTTTTAAGTCCTCTGGTTTTCTATTATTATCTAAATAATAACCCCCCCCCCAGACGACTATTTGTCTTGGTTGGGAGGTTTCTTTCAAATTCTTTCATTTGTTTCTCCTCCATATCTTAATCTAATTCTACTATGAATCACCATAAATTTCAAGACATCAAAAAAGAAGAATTATTGGCTCTAGATAATCTAGTGGGGACCAAATTTTAATCAAACCATTATAAAATAAGGGATTGCCCCTTATTTTTTTACGTTTAAAAATCATTATCGTTTTTTTATCGCTAATAACACTTATTTTTTCAGTTTTTTTGATTTCTATCTTTTTTGGTTATTCCACTTATTCTTCCATTTAATATATACATTATTCTTAATCTAAAAAATTTGAAATTTTTATATCCATATCCTATTCTTTTTATTACTTTTATTTTATTATTTACTCCTTCTGTATATCCATTTGAAAATCTTTTATCTATAAATGAATTTACTATATATGGTAACCAATTTTCTATTGTATCTGCTGCTGATTCCATTTCTGCTATTCCATAATTTCTTACTGTTTCTATCCATTCTTTTAATTCTACTTCTGCATACTCATATGTTGTTGTATGAATTACATCTAAAAATAGCTCCTTTAATAGATATCCTTTCTGTAATTCTTTATTTATTCCTAATATTTGTTCTCTTATATCATATTTTAATATATCCACCATATGGCCATTTCTATATCTTTGAGTATACGTCCACCAATCCACATCGTTACTATATTTCCTTAACAAGGTAACATTCTTTTTATTTTTTAACATTCTATATTCTTTTGAATTATATCCATATTCTTTTTGTAATCTTATTCTTATTTTATCTAGCGCTTCCATTATATATCGTGTATAATGAAATCGGTCAACAACATATTTTGCTTTTGGGAACATTATTGTTGTTACCACTAAGTATGGTTCGTACATATCACTTATGACGAACTCTACGGAATGTCTATTCTCGGTATATGTAAAGTACTGAATTAGATATTCTTTTTTTCTTTTCGGTAATATATCTAATACTTTTCTATGTATTGGATCATTTATTATAAATGCATATTTTCCTTCTTTCGTATCTGCTTTAAATTCATCAAACGATATTACTCTTGGTAAGTTTTTTAAATGTTCTGGATATTCTTCCATTGCATTTTCTAATATATTCCTTACTGTTCCTGAAGACACACTGTTATCTTCTGCTATATACTTTATTGATAAATTATAATTCAACAATTCTTTCAATATTTTTTGCTCTAAACTTGTTGTTATTGTTTTTCCTTTTTCATTTAAATTTACTGTTTCCGTAAATTTCTTTTTACAATTATGACATATGAATCTTTTCTTGATTATATTTATTCTTGTCTCTTGCTCTAATATTTTTAAATATTTCATCTCTATTGGTTTTAATTTATCATGAACACTTTTTGTATATTCTCCACATACTGGACACTTTCCTTTTTTATTTTTACTCTCAACATATATAATTTTTATCATTTTTTTATTTTCCTCTCTTTCTTCTATTTTTATTATTTTGTATTGTTCTAATTTTAGCAATTTTTCTATTTCATTCATTTCTTTTCCTCCTTTCTTTAGCAAAAATTGCGTTTTTATTATATAACAAAAAAAAGAAGATAATATTTCTATTATCTCCCCACTAAATTGTGTAGTTTTCTTATTAAAACTCCCCACTAGATTTTCTATACGGGTATTTTTATCTCCCCACTAGATTATCTAGAGCCGAATTATTCATTGTAGTTTTGCAATTTAATTCTTCTTAATTTATTTGTTTTCCACTGGTTCATTTTTTTGAACTGTTAAATCTCCTATTTCTTGCACTGGGGTACTCTCATAAATATCAGTTCTAAAATCGTCCGTTAATTCTTTTAAAGTATAGTAGATTTCTTGTCTTACTTCTGTACTATATTGATATCCTCTAAGTTCTGCCATACTTCTTGTACACCAATAATCTTTTAAACAACTTGGATTATCTTGCATTTTTTTAGGAACTTCAACACGGGTTCGACTAGCGTCTTGAACCAAAGCATCATAGAATTTTTGAACATATGTTTTGACATCAATTGCTGGATTTAAGTATTCTAGTTTCTCTGCTACTTCTTTAAAACGCTCTTTTTTATAAGTATCATAATCTTGATAGCCCGTAATTTTTTCTAAAGCCATCAGATCGGTTTTATAATCAACTTCACTTGTTCCATCACTCGGTTTAGAAACATCTTTATAAATCGTTTTTCGAATGGAATGAATATTACTATTGTACTCAATATATCCTTTTTCATAACCGGCATAGCCAAGCATTTCGTAAGCATTCCATTTTAGAGCATAAGAATCAGGTCGTCCAAATGGATTGTTTGGTTGATACCAGTGAACGGTATTTAATCCTTCTCCTCCATAAGAGTTTGAACCACGACTCGAATACAAATAAACCCCTGGATAAAGCATAACTTTATGGTCAATTAAGTCATCAATCGTTTGAAGATTCATTTCACCCCAAGTTTTGGCATCTCTTTGATTAAATCCTGTTGTTTGGTAAGCACGATAAGCGGATTTTTCATCCTCTTTATACTGTTCATTTGGATAACTTACTTGAATACCTGTTTCGGCTTTATCTTCATCATTTAGTTGTAGGAAGGCTTGAGCCTCAATATAATCCATAACATAAATCGTTTGGAAAACTTTATTATAATAATCATGAATTTTTTCTGGCGTATTAATTCTTGCCGGCGTTAAATTAGAACCAATTCTTGAACCATTTGGATAATAAACAGATAAGTTCATAACAATATCATTTGGTCCAAAACTTTGCATTAAGTTACTATCAGCATAATCTTCTCCACCAGCATCAAATCTTCTACCATAATCTCTTAAGAATAATCTTGCATCAATATTATGGGCAGATTCATGGCTCCAAGTATGATACGTATATTCTTGTAAAGGTCCAACAATACCAACTAAATCAGGATCAATATTTCCATCCATCAATCCTTCAGCACTCCACTCGATTCTGTCTCCCCAAGCAACTGCTGCATTACCATCACTCGTAGCCCAACGACCCACTACTTCATTGAAATTTTTATGGAATGGTTCTTCTGTTACCAATTGTTGTTGGTAAACCATAGCCCCATTTTCATCGTAAGCAAAACGTTTATCTAAGTGGTAGGTATGAATGGCGTTAAAGACATCTTCGTCTTGTAAAATTTTATAAGCGGTATCAAAATAATCTGTCATACGACTGGCATAACTAGCAATTCTTTTATGTAAAATATCTACTTCGGAAGAATTATTAGGATCTTTTATATAACTTCTTTGAGCTCCGATCACAAATTGAACTGGACTAGAAATAATATAGGAAGCATTTTCTGGTAAAGTCAAAATTGGCAAAATATAATCATAAACTTGATAGCTTGTGTCCCCTTTACCTTTATCTGGATGACTGAAGTGATCCCATAATGTATATTGTACTTCCGGATGATCTTTTACTGGAATTTCTACTAAATATCCTTTAAATTGTGAAGCAACCCAACTATTCATATCTTGATTACTAAAACCAGTGACCATATACTCTAAGAATTTGGCTATATTACTTAAATGCGTATAACCACTTAATAAGGAAATATATTTATTATTGGTACTTCCGGTATTAAAGTTATTGCCATCTTGTAGGAACATCTCAGCAATTCTTAATGGTTTTAAAGAAGAATCAAAATCATCAAATTGAAATAACATAAAGTCACTTAAATCAATTCCATTAATATCTAAACTATAGAAACGTTTAAAGTAATTGTACATATATAAAACTTTTTCTATTTTTCTATCTTTTTTGACTTCTCTTTCTAGATAATTATTAATAGCCGAATCATTGGTTGTACTAGCATAATCACTATTCGATAAGAACTTTAACACAAATTCTTTTAAATCTTTTTTCGTTGTTTCATTATAGAAATCTCGATAAATACGACTATCGGTATTTACAGTTAACGTATCTAGATTATCCGTATAGTTTAACTTGCTTAAATAATTCGTTAAATTGACTACGATTTGGGCATTGGCATCTAGAATATAATTTTTATAGTTATAATCAAGTTTTAATGCTGGAATACGATAACTTGCAATGGCATCATATGTCTTATCATAAGTAACGTCATACTCAATCTTTTGTTTATCTTTATAAATAATTTTTATCTTGCTAATTTTTTTAACATTATCACTCGTTAAATAAGTAACAAGATGTCCTTGACTATCTACTGGAACTAAATTGACAATCTCATTATGAATTAAATTGGTATCGGTTACTTTAGTAGCCATTTCGAGTATTTTTTCTCCATCATAGTAAGGCATTAACTTCATTAAATTGTTATAAAGGGTAATTTTAGATTCGTCAAAATCGGGATGATTTACATCGTATAAATCGGTGATTTTTTCTGTTTTAAACATTGGGTTATTATCATAAGAAACATTTTCTAAGCGCCAGAAATTCTCATTAAAATGGGCTTTTAAGAACAAATCTTTATTGACTTCTTCTTTTGAAATGAATTGAATCCCCTCTTTTGCATCTCTAGTAGAACTTAAGTAATAATTGTTTTCTGGATTTTTAGCATTATCAGAAAAGCCTTTATTTCCTCCAGAGCCTAAAACAATATTGTTTTTATAGGTAGAAAGTGCATTATAACCACAGGCTAGATCACAAGAAATTGGTCCACTTAAATTTACTTTTACATAGCTTCCCATTATTTCACTATTTCTCGCATTGGCAACTAAACCGCCTGTATAGTTATGATTTCCTCTTACGGTTCCATAAGCATAACAGTTAAGTACTTTTGAATTTTCTGTATTTCCGATTAATCCTCCGGCTTGTTGTTCTCCTCCGCCATTTAAATTTACATCTTTAACACCACAATATTCGATAGTAGAATTTTTAGCTACTCCAATTAATCCACCATTTTGGCCTTCCTTTGCATAAGTAGTAGGTTTTGTAACTCGAATGGCAATCACATGGTCAATATGAGATTTATCGACTACTTTAGCAAGAGCACCATGATCATCACCATCTAAAGTAACATCACGTAAAGTTAAATTTTTAACTTCACCATTCGTAATTTCGTTAAAGAAGGATCTGGTTAAATTTTTAATCGTATGACCATTTCCATCAAGTTTACCGGAATACGTTTCTACATAGTAGTTCGTATCTACACTAATAGCACTGGCATCATAATCACGAGTTAAAACAACATCTTTATTGGCTTTTAAATCATCAAGTAATGCTTGGAAAGCAGTATTAGGATGGCTGATATTTTTGGCTTCTCCCTCTGTAATAGGTCCATATTCGATTTTGAATTCATCTAAATCGGTTCGATTTTCGTTAATCATAGACTCATATTCTAAAACAAGAAGTAAATGCTCATTTTCAATAAGTGCCTCTTTTATTCTTGCCCGAACATTTGGTAAATTTTCCATAGAGACTTCAACAAAATAATCTTTTAAATTCTCTTGTAAAGCGGAAACTTCGATTTGATCCATTAAAAGTATTTTTTCATTTCCATCTTCATTGCTTACTTTATATAGACTAACGTCATTGATATCCTTTAATTCAATTGCATTGTTTTCTAATGAGATAATTTCATTTAATAAAACTACCTCTTTTGAATAGTTATCACTATCAATCGTTACATCGATATCACGATCATAATTTCCTGAAACAGAAATGTAATATCTTAAAGTATTTTCTTTTTTAGGTAAAGTAATATCATAATCGTTTCCGTTATAAAGAATATTTCCTTCTTCGTCGGTAATGATTGTTTTAGCTCTTCCTATTAAAGAAGCATCGTAATCCTTAACAGCGAAATGGATTCGAATGGAATCCTCTTCAACTTCATAACGATAATCTTCAATTTTGACGATATCTTTTAAAATAACGGGTCTTATCGTATAAGGAACGCTAAGTAAAACATTTCTACCATTATTTAAGATTATATTAGTAATCGTTACTTCTTTTTCACCAAAAGTAGTAAAACCATCGAGTTGAATCTCATAACCATTTTTTTGTTTTTCTAATGGATAAGTCTTACCATCAATCACTACTTTTTCAGGTTCTAAATCCAAATCTTTAGGAAGTCCCGTAATCGCAAATTGTAAAGTAATCGGTTCTAGTTTTTCAAAATAGCGACTTTTTTGTTTACTTAGAGCAATACCCTCTTGAACTTTAATATTTTCATAAACAGAAGCATCATACAATCCATAAGACACACGATAAATTTCTTCTGTCTTCTTATTAAATTTTTCTTCTTTGTCTAACTCTCCTGAATCCAAATCATAAGTGGCTTTAAAAACTAAATCATAGTTTTGATTGATTACAAAATCGTTAAAAGTAACAGTATTTTCTCCTTTATGAATTTCTTGTGATACTTGGTTTAATTCGACTTCTCCACTTATAAAAGCATCTTCTATTGATTCCACGTCAAACTTAAAGGTAACTTCATGATTTGAAGCGTCTTCTTTTACAATTTCAAGATTTTTAATCGTTGGAGCATCTTTTAAGACTTCAAATTGAATGGTTTTTTCTGGAACGGTATAATAATCATTTTGTTTGGCATAATATCCATTGACTTCAAATTGAACACGATTTGCTTTAGCAACCACTACACCAGATTCTTTTGGAACCGTGACAGCCGTATAAGAAACATATTGGAATTTTTTACGATTGTTATCGGCATCATCCGCATCTGGTATTGCTTTAACACCACCATTTAACGTATAATTTAAACCATTAATCGTAACCGCAGAAAGTCTTGTATACGTATTTAATCCTTCTGTATTTACGTAAAATTGTAAGTAATAAGGTTTCTCTCCTTTTGTAGCAAACTTACCAGTTTCGCTCTTTTCTCTAGGTTCTGTTCCATAATAAGTTGGCACGAGTTCAATGAATTTAATATCGGTAATTGAAACACCTGTTTCGGTAATTAGTTCTTTCTCACCAATACTTTTATCATTAAAAATTTGTTTATCTCCCAGTGTATAATCCGCTAAGAAAGAAACTTTAAAATATCCATAATTATTATTCGAACTATTCTTATCGGCAAATTGTAAAAAGATTGGTTTACTGCTATATGTAAGTGCCTCTTCTTTACTCATTTCTTGGGAAGCAATAATTTTATTTGTTGAATCGGTGACTACTATAGTCAAATTTGAAACAGCTTCATCCCTATCTTCTATTTGGAATTGAACATCGACACCCTTCTTTTCGATTTTAATGTCTTCGTTTTTATCATTCTTCCCATCAACAAAAATAGAATTTTCTTTTAAAGAAATGTTACTTACTTGAGGGGCTTCTTTTAAAACTTCATACGTAAAGGTTGGCAGAGCAAAATCTTCATGATTATTGAATTGTTTTAAAGTGGTTAAACTGACACTATTGATTTGAACGGTATGTTTACCACTTGCTACTCGGTCTAAGTCAATTTCATAAGAGTCGCCATCTCTTTTGGTAATCGGATAATCTTTGGCTTCTCCATTATCAATCGTTAAATTTACTTTTTCAACTGTAGCATTTCTGGTATTTGTACTCGTAAAGGTTAGTTTTGGAATTTCATTTTTTTCAATAGTATCGGTGATACTAATATTCGTTAAAGTAAAGTTATAATCTCCTCCAATAATAAAGGAATGCGCAAACATCTCTTCTTCGGTATAGGCATTAAATTCATTATTACGATTGCTGTCCAAATCATAGTTTCCTACAATTAAAACATTATAAATTTTATCAAGCTTTAAATCCGCATGAATGCTGTTCGAAGATTGAACATCCACAGTTGTAATAGCAGTTTCTCCCTCGTAAATCGTTGCGGTTCCACTTACAAAAGCGTTATCTATATCGACTAGGTCAAAACGAAAAGTATTATCTTCTTCATGAACATTAAATTGGTTTACATAAGGTACGTCTTTTAAAACTTCTTTTTTAATCGTAAACTTCGTTTCCACTTCGCGAGTATTTTCTAATTTAACTGCGGTAATTGTAAAGGTGTGTTCTCCAACTTCTTCACAATTTATACTAAATTTGTAATAGTCACCCTCTTTTATAACTTCATAATACGTTCCATCTATTTTTACTTCTTTAATGATTTCATTTGGACGAACAGTTGCATAAAACTCTAAATCAAGCATTCCTTTTGAAACGTAATAATCGGTTTCTTTTTCACTCAACTTCACTTCATAATTTTCTTTATTTGTGACATCATCAGCACTACTACCTGCATCATTTATATCCACTTTTCCATCATGATTGACGTCATATTTGTTATTCTCTTTTTTACTAGAAGAAGTCGTTGTTTTATTAGGCTTTGAACTAGAAGTGTTTCCTTCTAATTGCGTATTTTTTTCCTCTTCTTCGGCTTCCATATCAATTAAATATTTAATAATTTCTTTCGTATCTTCGTAATTGGTTTCTCCATCTTGATTAATATCAGTTTTTCGATTGGTAATAACAAATAAAACCAATAAAGCCACTAATAAAACAAGCACACCTGATAAAGAATGCAATATCTTTTTCTTTTTATTCGGCTTCTTTGATTTCATTAACCACAAAATATAAAGAAGCAAAAGTCCAATAGCAATGGTAATACCAAAACTGACAGGAAAAGTAGAGGTTGCTTTTAACTCTATTTCTTCCCTATCTTCGGCATCAAATACAGGATTATTTGGTATTTCTTCGCCTTCTTTAGCATCCCTCGTTACTAAAACTTGAGTAGAGGCTTTTTCATACACTTCTTTATTCGTACCATCTGAAGAAGTAATATTGGTTAAAACAATATTGGTATCTCCAACATTTCCTTCTTTTTTGGCTTTTAAATGAATTTTAAACAATTCACCAGAAATTTCTCCCGTTTTATTTAAAATACCAAATTTATTCGTAGTATCACTATAAGAAACACTGACATTCGGATTTGTTATCTCAAAAGCTGTCTCATCAATTTCTTCAAAAACGTTACGATCAAAATTTAATGTTGCGGTTAAAGCAAAAAGATGCGCATTTTCACTGGTACTTGCTGTAACAACAATTTCCTCTCCTACTTCCATCGTGTTTTGATTCGCTGTTAAAACAATCCCCGTTTTTGCAAAAACCGTGATTGGCAAAACTAAAAACATTAAAATGGCTATTAAACTATTTTTTAAACGTGTCATACTTCCCAGCCCCCATTACTAAATTTGTTCTATTGTAATATAATATGCAAAAAATTGCAACTAGAAACGGCGAAAAACTAGGGCATCCGCATAAAAAATGTCAATAAAAATTTAACAAATAGTTAAAATAACCTTAAATATACGATACAATATG
>CANRJW010000025.1 GCA_947631035.1 uncultured Bacilli bacterium | reverse complement strand
GCTAGTGGTTCCTACTACCAAGCCCACAGGCAACTTTCATGCCCTAGTTTTAACACATGCGTGTCGCACCAAAAAAACGAGAAACTTATTTCTCGCTTTAAAACAACTTTATAACATCTTGAATTGTAATATAAATCATCAACAAAATTAATAAGAAGAAACCAATGGTATGAAACATATTTTCTAATTTAGCATCTACAGGACTTCCCTTTATTTTTTCTATAATTAAGAATAAAACTCTACCACCATCAAAGGCTGGAAAAGGCAAAATATTAATAAATCCAACATTGATACTTAAAAAAGCCACAATATAAATCATTTGAGAGATTCCAATACTTAAAGATTCTCCAATTACGCCATAAATTCCAACTGGTCCAGATAAAGCATCTAAAGAAATCTTGCCAGTAAATAAACTAGTAATCGTTAGCATCATAGAAGAAATAATACTTCCGAATTTAGAGAAAGCATAAGAAATACTTGGCAAGAAACCATATTGTTTGGTTGTATCGATTCCTACTCCAAATTGCATCGTTTCTGTTCCGTCTTCATTGGTTATTTTCTTAGGGGTTACTTCGACTTCTTTTTCTTCTCCGCTTGATTTTCTTATTTTAAAAGTATAAACACCACTTTCATTTTTGCGATACAAAGCAATTTGTAATTTATCCCAAGACGAAGCTTTAATATCATTGATAGCTAAAATGCGATCACCTACTTCAATTCCGGCTTCTTCTACTGCAGAATTTTCTAATACTGTTCCTACAATAGGTTTTGTCGTAGTTGTTCCAAAAAATAAACCAATCACAAATAAAAGAACTATCGCCAAAATAAAGTTATTTAAAACACCAGCTACTAAAATCATTAATCTTTGGAACCAAGGTTTATTACACATCAATTTTTTCTTATCAATCTTTTCATCATCGTCATACACTTCTCCGGCCATGGAAACAAATCCTCCAATTGGAAATGCTCTGATGTTATAATTGATACCATCACGACCCTTGTGCGTATGTAAAACAGGTCCCATCCCAATCGAAAATTCATAAATATGAACTCCAAACGTTTTTGCCCAAATAAAGTGACCAAATTCATGAACTAAAATAATAAGTCCTAATATTAAAATTAAAACAAGTAATGTTACAAACCACATAATATTTCCTCCTTTAAACGATTCCTATAAAAAATATGTATGTTAGAACGATAAAACTCAAACTATCAAGTCGATCTAGAATACCACCGTGTCCCGGTATCAACTTACTAAAATCTTTTACTTTATTCTCCCGCTTGATTTTACTAAAAACCAAATCACCGAACTGACCCATGATAGATAAAAAAGTCGTCAATAAAATAAGTAAAAATACATGTTCTGTGCCAATAACCAAAGTATAATAAATTACTGATAAAAGTACGCCTCCTAAAGAACCTCCAATGCAACCTTCCCAAGTCTTTCCTGGACTAATGGTTGGACTACAAGGATGTTTCCCTATTAGTTTGCCCACAAAAAGAGCAAAACTATCCGTAAATATCGCAATAAAAATTAAATACAAGAAAATATATACGTTATAACGGCGAACAAAAAGAAAGCTATAATAAATTAAACCAAGTAATACAATACTTCCAAATAAATATAGAGCATCTTTCATACTGTATTCTTTATTTTTATAAAACAAAGTGGGTATACATAAAGAAAGAAAAGTAAAAATTAAATATTTATAAGGCAATTCCAAAGTTAGATTGTCTCTTTGCAAAGAAGAAAATAGCACGAGTAACAAATCGACAACACTTATAAAAAAGATAAAATTAGGAATTTTGCCATGGTGTTCTTTTAGTTCCATGATTTCTTTTAAAGATAAGGCTCCTAAAATACCACACCCTAAAGTAAAAAATTTGCCTCCTATTACAACAAAAGGAATACCAACTAAAAGTATAATAATTGCTCCAATAATCCGCTCTTTCATATATTGATACCTCATATTAAGTATAGTTTTTTCTTTTTTAAAAGTCAATTTGTTCTATCCCCTTTTTGTAAAGTCTTTTATTTAATTGTATTCTTTAGAAAAAATTTTAACATGAAGTTTTTAAGAAAATGCATTTTAGCAAAAGAATTCAAGAAAGAAAGTTCTAAATAACTTTCTTTTTTCATAGGGTTAAATAGAAAAGTGGAAAGGATTAGTAAAATGGAAAAAAGTGAAATCATAAAATCAATTGCGACACGTGGAAATGGTGAAATCTATTTAGGTGTTGTGGGAGCCGTAAGATGTGGTAAAAGTACGTTTATTAAACGTTTTATTGAAAATTTAGTCGTTCCCAATATTGAAGATGAATATGAAAAAAGAAAGTGTCTAGATGAAATTCCGCAAAGTGCTGAGGGAAAAACCATTATGACTACAGAGCCCAAATTTGTTCCTTCTAGCGGTGCAACGATAAAAGTCGATGAATTTGAAACAAATATTAAATTAGTAGATTGTGTAGGATTTGTCATTAAAGGTGCAAATGGACATGTTGATGAGGACGGAAATCCTCGTATGGTGAAAACGCCTTGGTTTGAGGATTCTGTACCTTTTTATGAAGCGGCAGAAATTGGCACTGAAAAGGTCATTCGAGATCATGCCACCATCGGCATTGTGATGACGACAGATGCTTCTTTTGGAGAAATACCAAGAGAATCTTATGTGGAAGCGGAAGAAAAAGTAATCACGGAATTACAAAATTTAGGAAAACCATTCATTGTGATTTTAAATACCAAAAACAAAGAAAGCAGTAGTGCTATAACTTTATCCAATGAACTTAGAAGTGCCTATAACGTTCCCGTAATTCCTCTAAATGTTACCGAAATGACTGAACCAGAAATCTTAAACGTTTTAAAAGAAGCTTTATATGAATTTCCTGTTTTAAATATAAAAGTCAATATGCCAAAATGGGTTCATGTGTTAAGCAATCAACATGAAATCAAAAAACATTATTTAGAAAAGATAAAGGAAAGTGTTGTTTCTGTAAATAAGATTCGTGATGTGGACAATATTTTGAATTCATTTAATGATTCAGAATATATTTCCAAAAGTTATATTAGTAATGTGGATACTTCTACTGGAGATGTTACGATAACTTTAGAAAGTAGTGATGAATTATACAACAATGTTTTAAAAGAATTAATGGGAGATATGGTAACAACAAAAGCTGGTCTATTGAAAATTTTTACAACCTATAAAGAGGGCATGGAAGAAATGGATGGTATCCGTGATGCTCTTAAAATGGCTAAGAGTACAGGATATGGAATTGTGTATCCTAATTTAAAAGATATGACGCTTTCAACTCCAGAAATTATTAAACAAGGTTCTCGTTATGGAATCAAGTTAAAGGCAGTGGCTTCTAGTATCCATTTAATGAAAGTGAATGTCGAATCTACTTTCGAACCGATTATTGGTACAGAAATGCAAAGTAAAGAATTAATTAACTATATCATGAAAGATTATGAAACGGATCCTTCTAGTATTTGGAAAAGCGAAATCTTTGGTAGAAGTTTGGATATCATTGTCAAAGAAGGAATTCAAGCCAAATTATCTGTGATGCCAGAGTCCATGCGTTATAAATTAAGTCAAACCGTTACGAAAATCGTGAATAAAGGTTCGAATAACTTAATTACGATTGTGTTATAAAGCAAGAACAAAACTTGCTTTTTTTGTAAAATAAAGGTAAAAAACAAAGGGAATTTGTGTCTAGTATGTTAAAAAAATAGCAAAATAGTGATTTTTTCTTGCAATTCCTTTTTATTTTTGCTATTTTTAGTATGTAAGGGTACAGACAGACCTTATAAAAATTTATTGGAGGTAAGAAAAAAATGTCAAGACAAGATTTAGTAGATATTATTGCTACAAAAACAGGTTTAACAAAAGCTGATGCTACTCGTGCATTAGATGCAGCTTTAGAAGGAATTACTGAAGGACTTAAAAAGGAAGGAAAAGTTACATTTGTAGGATTTGGTACTTTTAGTGCTAAGAAAAGACCTGCTCGTAGTGGAATCAATCCATTAACAAAAGAAACTATTTCAATTCCTGCAAAAACTGTTGCATCATTTAAAGCTGGTAGCAAATTAAAAGATGCTCTTAACTAATTAGAAACAAATGGGTTTAAAAAGGATTAACGGTGGTGTTAGTCTTTTTTTGTTGTTAAAATATAGTATTAAGTTTTAATCATTTATAATGTAAAAAAGGAAGAAATCTGATTAGTTTTCTTCCTTTTGAATCTGTTTGATGTCGTCTATAGATAGTTCCGTATAGTATACAATATCTTCTACAGGTATTCCTTTTTTTAGCATCTTTTTGGCTGTTTCTTTTTGATAGTCTTGTAGATATAGTTCTCGAATACCCTCTTCATCAAGTGCTTTCTTGTCATAGAATAAATAAGCATCTAATGCTTGTTCGTAATCCTCTACCTTTTTATTGACTTTCTTCATCATTTCACTTCCACCATAAACCTCTTTGCGTAGCCTTTTATCTTCACATACAAAGATATACAATAGCCACTTTAAATCCCTTTCATTCATTTTTTCTATCTCATTATAATCCATTTTACTTAATAAATCTAGATTGATATCATATATTTCAATATTTTTGTCTCTTACGATATGGTATTCTTCTTCCATCACATAACTATGATAGATAAACTTATTCTTTTTATAATAGTCATAATTATTGATATTAATTTGGACAATTGGTTTTATTTGATACTTCTCTCCTGGTTTTACTTGTTTTAAATAAAGTTGGGCTATATAAGCACTATTCTTAATTTTCGATACTTTACTATTACGATAATTGATTTCGATATTGATATAGTTCTCTTTGGTATCATATACGGTATCTACTTCTTGATCTTTGACATTCTCATTGATATTTACATTAGGATTTATGAGGGTTAAATTCTCCATGACATATTCCTTTTTTAAATTTAACACTACTGCTATAACACTTGCGACATACTCCCTACAATCTTCACTTCGAAATATTTTTTTAGCATATTCGTCGTTTAGTAATTTTTTTTCAGTTAACATAGTTTACTTCTCCTTTCTTTTTTATTCAACCAAAACCCCTGAGAAAAGTTTTAAGTCGAATATGTCTTGCTATTATAAGTGTTCTTTTATTTCTTTCAAGACTTTCGACAAAACTAGACAAAACTTCTTTATGGACATAAAAAAAACTTCCAATCGGAAGTCTTTACTTATTATATTTTATACAATTTTGTATTTTTTCTTGAGATTGTGAATACACCAACGGCTAAAGCAATTCCAGCAATGATTACAACATATGGTACAAAACTACCAGTTTGAGGATTACTTACACATTGAGAAGCATATTCTTCTGCAGTAACCTCACTACCATCTTTACCATAATATTTTCCATCTACTACTTTACAAACATGTTCTTCTGTAACATTAACAGAATTTCCACATCCGTATTTTCCATTTTCATCGTAGCATGGTACTAATTGTACAGCACATTTTTCAGCAGTATTATCTACTGTAAATACAATTGTTGCAATTGTAAAACTTGAACTTGATACTGCTTGTGATGCATTAAACTCTAAGTTAGTTCCTTTTGAATTATCTGTCCATGGATTACTTGCAGTAATGGTTTTAATTGACATATTTTGTAATGTCAAACTACCAGTAAATTTACTAATACTACTTCCATTTGTTGCCTTTCCTACAACATAACAAGTCTTTGTGACTGTTCCATCTGCAGCTGTTACTTTATCATCACAGTAAAATCCTGAGAAATCTAAAGCAGCATGCACTCTCATTGGTAATATTACCATCATTGCTAACACAATTAAGCCTAAAACTCTTTTCATCTTATTTACCTCTTTCTAACTTTTACTTTTATTATGTCTTAATTATAACATAAAAATACCTAAATGCTACATTTTTTTATAAAAAAGTGTAAATTTGTGTTATTATATTGTCATAAGGATAAAAATAGGTGGTGATTTCATGCAAAAAATACAAATTAGTGTTTACAACGATTCGATTATTTTTGCTTATAAAGATACCCCTACTAATAAACAAAATTTATTTAATACAAATATTATTAATGATAGTGAACTTGTTTTTACACCTAACTATATATTAGAGAATGAAAAACTAGTTTCTATCTTTATTAATGAACTTTGTGAAGAAAAACATATTTATCGTGCTACTTTCTTTGATAATGATTTGGCAGTTTTTATGATGGATTTATTAAGAAAAAATCCTTATATTACAGCGATTTGTGTTCGTGAAAATGCTACATTATCTTATGAACTCTATGAAAAAATCATGGAAAATAAAAATATTAGTTATGTCGAAGCGGAAAGTATTCAATCCTATATGGTGGAAATGTTAGACAAAAAAGGCATTCACTCTGAATCAAGAACAGAAGTTTTCTATATTAGTCATTTTATGCAAAGTAATAATTTGACGAGTTTTTCCAAAATCTTTTATAAAATGAATATTCATATTGATTCTATATTTGATGAAGATGATAAAGATGATTTTTTAGCTTTTTGTAATATCAATAAATATTTAAAGACCATTCATTTGGATATCTACAATAAACAAGATTTAGAAACTATTATTGATATATTAATTGACAATCGCATTCGAAACGTCAACATTTTAATCTACGCCAATATTAAAGATGCTAAAACAATTGAATATTTAAAGAAAATAAATAAGAAAAGTATGAAAAATAAAATTAAGATTGAACTTGTTTATTCTAAAGAATACTTAAATAATAACCTTTTTATGCAAATTATGATGAATACTTTAAAAATTATTGGTTTGATATTAATTATTATTGTTTTAGGTATTATTAGTTATATTACGATTTCGAATTATAAATCCTTACAAGAAGTAAATGCTATTCAAGAAGATATTCGTGAAGTCATCAAAGATGGTGAAACGAAAACGCCTCCAATGGAAACAGAGACAGACCGAAAAATTGAAAATAATTATATTGCTTCTATTTTAACTATTAATCCAGATGTTGTTGGTTGGCTAAAGGTAAATGAAACCAATATTGATTATCCAGTAGTTCAAGCAGAAGACAACGATTACTATTTAAAGCACAATCTTTATCAAGAAGAAGATAAGAATGGCTGGATTTTTATGGATTATCGGAATAATAGTTATGACTTAGATGCCAATACAATTTTATTCGGTCATACTATGTATTATAGCAGTGTTATGTTTGGTACTCTTGCCAATGCGTATAAAAAAACTTGGTATAGCAATCCGGAAAACTTAAAAATCACTTTCGATACAATCTATGAAAGTCATACTTATGAAATATTTTCTATATATAAAGTTCCTAAAACTACTGATTATTTACAAAATTATTTTGAAACCGATGAAGACTTTATGGAATTTATTGACTTAATTAAAGGAAGAAGTATTGAAGACTTTGATGTTTCTATAAAACCTGGTGATAAAATATTAACTTTATCCACCTGCTCTACTTATACAGAAAGATTAGTTGTCCATGCTAAATTAATAGCGTAAAGCTATTTTTTTTGTTCCATACAAGCTAGATTCGTTTTTAATCTTTCATTATCAGGGTCTAAAGAAATCGCTTTTTTTACATTGATAAGAGCTTCTTCTTGATATCCTAGATAGTATGCTACAACACTTAATAAATCATAAAAGTAAGCATTCCAACAAAAGGCTTCATTGATATAAATATTTGGTTTTGTTTCAATTTTACTAGCCTCTTTTAAATAATGATAGCTTTTTTCGTAGTCTTTTTCTTGATAATAAACTTCTGCTAATTCTACATATCCTTCTCTTAAATATGGGGCTTCTTTAATAGCATATTGATACCACATCTTGGCTTCTAATGGACGGTTTAAACCAAGATAAGACCTGGCTATAAAACGCATAGAAGCGGCCCTTTCCGCCTTCCATGTACTCGATTTTAAATTCAAATGACGAATTAATGTATCAATCGCTTCATTCCATCTTTCGTGATACATATATTCTCTTCCTAAATAATGCATATTTCGATCATCATTCGGATCTTCCTTTACACTAAGTTCTAAAAGCGGTAGATAACTTCCTCTTGATTTTTGATAGTCTTGATGATGGTTTAGAACAATTCCTTCTGCGACAACACTTTTTTCTTTTTCCGTTAAACACTTTAAGACTTCATGGACAGGGTGATGCCATATGTAGGTATTTCTTTCATGAATTTTAGACATATAAAAAGTTGTAGCGGGTTTTCCATAAGAATCAAAATTCCAATTGTATAGGTATTCAACCCTTGTTGGATGTTCTTTTAACCAAACTTCCTCTAGTTTTTTTCTCCAACCGGGTTCAAATGTTTCGTCAAAATCGGTACAAACACAAATATCAGCATCTTCATGAACCATCTCTAAAGATAAATTTCGTGCTACGTCAAAACGAAAAGGTTCAATTTTTTGTTCTTTTACACAAACATTTTTATATTTTTTCAGTTGTTTTACTGTATCATCCGTTGAACCTGTATCCAATACATAAATTTTATCGGCTTCACTCATACTTTTTACATAATCTGAAACAAATTTGCTTTCATTTTTACAAATAGCATAGACATATACTTTTAGTTTTTTCATTGTACACCTCTATATAGTATATGTCTTTTTAAAAAAAGCAAATAATATAACCAACCAAAAAAACATCTATTAAAAGATTTTAAAGATTTCTTTTAATAGATGTGATATAGAAAGTATTATCACTTCGTTTTTTAAATGTAATTATATATTTTGTATATTTTTCTTTTCTCTCTTCATAAGTATTATTATAGTATTTTTTCATTCCATCATCCCACCCATCATCACTGGTGCTCAAACCAGGACTAGTAAAACTATCAATAAAATCTTCCGGATTCATACAATAATCATTATAACAAGGTGCACCACCTATCCACCAAACTCCTGTTAAAGTCAAAATATATTCCTCCTTATTTTTGGATATATCATATATTTTGGTAAAATCAGGATTAAAATTATAATCAATAGGCCCATTGCAAAACCATTTTTCCTCTTCTTGATTAGCAACGTTATAGATTTCTTTACTATTATCATACTTTAAGAATATACTTTGATTCGAATTACAATCTTCTATTACAATATCACTATAATTTATATTTTCAAAGTTATAATATTTTTTAAAATGTTCATCTAATTCTTTTTTGGTAATCACAAAATTGGCAACATCACCATTTTCTAAACGGTTTTGTTCTTCTTTTTGAACGTAATAATGCAAAATAATATCTTTAATGACATCTTGGTTATCTAAAGAAAATAAAACTTCAGTATAATTACCATAATTAGGTCTAAAAGCCAAACTTTCAACAACCATTTTTTCTAAATTTGCACCTATTTCTTGCAAATTTTCCGTGTTTGTATTTTCTTTGCCTTCTTCTTGGGCATAAAGATTTCTTTTAATAGATGTGATATAAAAGGTATTATCACTTCGTTTTTTAAACGTAATTATATATTTGGTATATTTTTCTTTTCTCTCTTCATAAGTATCATTATAGTATTTTTTAAATTCATCATCACAACCATAAATAGTACTACATGAACCCATGGAGATACCTTTATTGTAATCCTCAAGGATATCTACGGCTAGCCCATGACAATAGTCATCATAGTAAAATGTATCGCTTATCCATATTCCCGTTAAAGTTAAAATATATTCCTCATTATTTTTAGATATATCATAAATTTTGGTAAAAACGGGATTAAAATCATAATCAATAGGCCCATTGCAAAACCATTTTTCCTCTTCTTGATTAGAAACGTTATAGATTTCTTTACTATTATCATACTTTAAGAATATACTTTGATTCGCATTACAATCTTCACGTATAACATCACTATAATTTATATTTTCCAAGTTATAATATTTTTTAAAATGCTCATCTAATTCTTTTTTGGTTATCACAAAATTGGCAACATCACCATTTTCTAAACGATTTTGTCCTACTTTTTGAATGTAATAATGCATCATAATCTCTTCAATTGCATCATGATTATTTAAAGAAAATAAAACTTCATTATCATTACCATAGTTGAGTCCAAAACCTAAACTTTCAACAACCATTTTTTCTAAATTCGCACCTATTTCTTGCAAATTTTCCGTATTTATATTTTCTTTGTCTTCTTCTTGGGCATTTGGTACTTCTTGATTGATTGTATTTTCATTTTCAATCACATATAAAATAAAATCTCCTATACTACATATACCAATTAAAATAAGTAGTATAATTATTACTTTTTTACTTTTCATATTTTCCTCTTCTTTTTATTAATCCATGAAAAAATTGATATATGAACTATCAATTTTCCATTCCTTTTCTTATTGACAAATATAACCTAAACCAGATAAGAAAGCTCTTAAGATATTGGAATTTTGTGGTAAATTGCCATTTAATTCTTTTTGCATATCTTCTAATGTTTTATCCGCTTTCAAAGTAACCTTAAAGGAATTTGCATCATATGTTGCGGTTCCCACAATTTCATGTATTCCCTCTGTTTCAACATAATTATTTACAACGGTATTATAATCAACTTGACTTGCAAAACGGAATTCAGAGATACGAGTGGCATTATAGAAATTCTCACTAGCATCAATTCCTATTTTATAACTATCAACTAATGTTGCATTTATATCACTGATGGTTTCATTTCCTTTTGTACACATCAAATATCTAGATGGAGCATTCGTTGAAATCGTTAATTTCGCGCTTACGGTATTTTTGTTGTTGTATTCGTCACTTACGATAATCGTTACGGTTTGTTCTCCTACAGTAGAGGTATCAATTGGACTTTCGAATTCATAAGTACAAAGGGATGCATCGATACATTCTTCTATAAAATCTTCTGGATTGACTTGAGAATTTGGAACTAGTATTAAATCTTGTGTTACGACTTCTGGTTTTGTTGAATCATCGACAATAACCAATCCTTCTTTTGTTTCTTTATCACAAGTCACACTAAATTTATAAGTGCTTACTTTTTCCATATTGATATTATTTAAGTCAAGAGAACATTCTTCTTTATTATAACCACTAATGGTTGCATAATCTTCGATTTCTCTAGATAACATACTTCCTAATTCTAATTTCAATTCTTTAGTTGTAATGGATTTAGCAGTGGTTGTCGTTTTTTTGGCTAAAGATAAAGCTGTATATACCCCGAAACCTACCAAAGCAACTAAGACTACAAGTAATAGAACAATAAGAAGTTTATTTCCACCTTTTTTCTTTTTCTTACCATCATTTTCTAAAACTGGAGGAACAGGCACAGCGTTAAAATCGTCGGTTGGGGTCTCTACTTTTGCTTCCGTATTTGTAGGAACTTCAGTAGATGGAACAGATGGTTCTGGATTTGGTGTCGTTACGGGAGTTTCAGGTGTACTGGCAACAGGTTCTGGAGTAACTGCACTAGTTTGATCCATCGTTTCTATCGTTGGTGCTCCAACTGGACTTGGTTCTATCGGAGCTTGGGGTGTATTTATTGTTTCAATTGTTGGAGCAACTACTTCGACATTTGGTGTTACTTCAGGTGTTTCTATGGTTTCAACTTTTGGTGCTACCACTGGTTCTGGATTCAAGTTTGTAGAAACTGGTTCTTCTATACTTGGTGTTGGTGGTACAGGATTAGCATTTAAAGCAGGCTCTGGAGTGCTCGTACCGACTGGATTTATTGTCTCCATTGTTGGAGTCACAACTGGAGTTGGTTCCACTGGTGTTTGTGGAGCACTTATTGTTTCCATCGTTGGTGCTTCTACATTTATAGCTGTATTTACAGTTTCAACTGGTTGTGGGGAAACATCCGCTACAGGCGCACTAACCACTTCCGGTGCACTTGGTTGTACATTTGCAGGACTCGTTTCCAAAGCATCTACTGTTTTTGCTTCATTTGTTTCATTTCCATTTAAAATGGAATCAAGGGAAGGTTTTACAACTTCCACATTTTCAATCGGAGAAGATACATTTCCAACTTCCGGTTGATTATTTTGGTTTGGCTCTGGATTTGGTACAGGTGTGGGATTTACATTTATTCCTACATTACTTCCATTTAATCCGTTTTGTTCTTGATTCATACTATCAATCCCCTATCATATATTCAATATTATAACTTTTTTAGAAAACAAATGCAAGAAAAAGAAATGCGTTATCTAGCATTTCCTTCATTTTTAAAGACATTAACTATTTTTAATCACATTGATAAAGTATTTTACTTTTGATGCCCAAGTCTTACTTTCCGCATATTTTTTCCCTATTGTCTCAGGTGTGGTTAATCCTTTTTTATAATAATTATTCGATAAGTTTTTAAAGAAAGCCTCTATACCGGCATCTAACGTTTTAAATTTAGCGTAAGATGTGTTTCCACAATGTCCGCTTCCTTTCATACCTCCGATATTATTACATTTCTTAGCAAGTGAACTACAAGTTCCAGATGCACAACCGGTTTCATGTAATACAATTGCTAAAGCAAGATAAGGGTCAACTTCATATTTTATAGAAGCTTGAGCAAAAACCATACCATATCCTTTTAATGTGGATTTTAAGTTTTTGTCTAATTTTTCAGCTAACTCTTCCAAGGTCATTCCATCATAAACAATTTCTTTTGGTTCTTCTATGATTTCATTAACGACTTTTTGGTTCGTATATTCGTTGATTGCTAATATTTTATTAGCATCCAAACGATTTATTAAATTTGTATCACTAATTTTATTTAATAATACAGATTTATTTGGAACAACAGCAAGGCTATCATTCACACTTTGTACACCATCGATAGTTTTTACACTACAAATGTTGACAAGAAGAATCGTGGTTATGGCCATAATGGCCTTAACCGACGGTAATTTTTTCATTTTTCTCTACCTCTTTTTTATTGCGGAACGATACCTACTATATCATATTCTTCTCTACTTGTCAAATTGTAGGTCATTTTTCTCTTTGGAAAATTTAGCCAAAAATAAGACGAACAAGGATAAAACTAGCGATAATTCCAACAAAATCCGCAAATAAACCTGTAGATAAGGCATACCTCGTTTTATTAATTTTAACACTACCAAAATATAAAGCTAGCACATAAATAGTTGTATCAGTACACCCTTGAATCGTGGATGCCAGCCTTCCTACAAAAGAATCAGGTCCAAAATTGGTAAAAATCTCGTTCATAATGGCTAAAGATGCCGTCCCCGATATTGGTCTTACAAAAGCCATGGGTAAAATTTCTAAAGGCAAACTTATTTTTTGAAGAATCGGAGAAGCTAAACTAAAAATAGTTTCTAAAAGATGACTGTTTAAAAAGATATTAATAGCAAAAACCATAGCTAAAATGGAAGGAAAAATATGAAAAACTGTAATTAAGCCTTCTTTTGCTCCCTCTAAAAACGTATCGTAAATCGTTACTTTTCTGCGAAATCCATAAAAGATTACAAATAAAACAAACAAAGGAATAATCATTTTAGAAATGGTATTCATTTTCTTTTTCTCCTTCTAAAGTAATCTAGCGTAAGACCAGCAATGCTTGAAACTAAGGTTGCAAGAATCGCCGTAATAATAATTTCTTCGGGATTATTCGAGTGATGCATTAGGCGCAGGGCAATCACGGTCGTCGGTACAATGGTCACACCACTGGTATTTAAGACTAAAAAAGTAATCATGGCATCCGTCGCTTCGTCTTTGTTTTCATTTTCTTTTTGCATTTCTTCCATGGCTTTTAAACCAAAGGGCGTTGCAGCACTTCCTAGTCCCATCGCATTGGCAACAATATTGGATGTAATATATCCAAGAGCTTTACTATCCTTTTTTAATGAAGGAAATAACTTACTTAAAACCGGTTTTACGAAATTTCCGACTCTTTTTAAAAGACCACTTTCTTCGGCAATTTTCATAATTCCGGACCATAACACAATAATGGGTAGCAAGTCCAAAACCATATTAACGCCACTCGTAGCACTTGTTAAAATCGTATCATTCAAACTTTCAATATTTCCCATCAAAAGTGTGAACAAAATTCCTACAATGATAAAAAATCCCCATAATTTATTAATCATGTTTCAGCCATCCTAAAATCTTTTGCCAAAGAGAAGTTTTAGACTTTTTTTCTTCTTTTTTCTCAACATAAATGTTTTCTTCTCGAACTACTTGGTCTTTTAACTTAATTTTGGCTTTCCCCACCACATCACCATTTTTATAAGTCTTTAACTTATCGAGTACAAAATCGATAGAAATAGATTCTTTTTCTCCTTTTTTTACCATTAAAGAAAGATCATTTTTAATCCATAAGGCATCCGATTTATAATACGTTTCTCCTTCAATTGAGAAATCGTCTTTACTAAGCACTTTGACGCTTTCATAGTCTTTAAAAATTTTTTCGTATAATGACTTATGATCAGACCAATCATCAGGATCATTTAATGTTACAATGGTGACATTCATACCATCTTTACTAGCTGTTGACACAAGCGTTCTTCGTGCTTTTTCTGTAAATCCCGTTTTTCCACCGGTGGCATACTCATAAGTAGTTAACATTTTATTTTTATTCGTCCAACTATAGGTTTTGGTACTACTTTTTGCAACATAATTTTTGGTTCCAACAATTTCTCGATAGGTTTCATTTTGCATAGCATAACTTGAAAGTAGTGCCATATCATACGCGGTGGAAATATTTCCTTCTCCTTTATTATTTTCTAGTCCATGAGGATTAATAAATTTGGTGTTTTTCATGCCAATACTTTCCGCTTTTTCATTCATGAGTTTGACAAATGCATCTACACTTCCTCCTACATATTCTGCTATAGCAAGAGCAGCGTCATTACCACTCCGTAACATAAGACCATAAAGTAAATCTTTTAATTTCATTGTTTCCCCTACTTCAATATAAATTCCACTTCCAAAGGCTTTTAAAATCGTATTAGTAGGTGTTACATCACTTTCCAGATTGGCAAGTTCTATGGCAACGATACTCGTCATAATCTTAGAAATGCTAGCAATTAAATGAGGATCTTGGCTATTTTCTTCATACAAAACGCGATGGGTATCCATATCCATGGCTATGATATTTCTTGCCGAGTAAGCAAAAACGTTTAATGGAAAAAATAAAACAAGAAAGCTCAGTATCAGCATTTTTTTCATAAGCTTCACCTAAAAAATTGTATGAAAAAAAGGACTTTTTTAGTCCTTCCGATTAACTTAATTTTCGTTTTAAAGTTTCAATTTCTTCTCTTTGTTCAAGCATATATCTTAAATATTCTGCTTGCATTCTTACAATATCTTTATTGCAACCGTTCATGGCCTCTAAGTAAATATCACATCCTGATTCAAAATGTTCTTCCATATATTCTTTACCAATAAATTTTTTTGATTCAGCATCGCGGAAAGCAACAAAATCTTTTATTCCTTTTAGAGTATAAACTTGAAAATTTATTGAATTATTTTTCTTATCAATATTACCACAAATATAATCTTTAGAAAGTTTTGTATAACCTTCAAATACTCCTCCAGCATAGAAAAAAACTTGTCCTTCAATCATTTGATTCTCTGCTACATTATTTTTTAATTCAATTTTCATATTTTGAATTTTTGCTTTTTCAAACTTCATTTTCTTTACCTCCAATAGTTCTCTATTTTAATATAGAAAAAAAGGATTGTAAAGATTTTTTATTCTTTCTATTGAAAAAAAAGAAGATTACTCTTCCAATTCAAAATCTAACATTTCTTTTGCAACATTTTCATACAAATCTTGCTCATGTTTTATAGTATCAATTAAAAACATTTTATCTTCTTCATAATTCTTTAAACCTTGCATATAATAAGGTTTATTACTATCAAGTACAATAAATGGCATAATATGATTTTTTAAACATTCTTTAAACATAATCATTCTTCCCACTCGTCCATTTCCATCTCCAAAAGGATGAATTTTTTCAAAACGATAATGAAAATCAATAATATCTTCGATAGTTACTTTTTTTAAACTATGATATTCATTTAACAATTGATCTAAATCTTTTTCTACTTGCTCCGGTGCAGATGTATTTATAATATTAATAAGTCCAATTTTATTTGGCACTACTTTAAAACCACCTACATTGTAACGTGGATTTTCTTCGTCTGTGGTATTTCTTTTTAATATCATGTTCATTTGAATCATTATTTCTTTTGTCAAAGGTTTTTCGATAACATCTAAACAATAATCAAAAAGTCTAAAATGATTTTTCATTTCTATTAAATCGTCCAACTTAATAGCATTGTCACTTTTGGGTATAAAAGAATTGGTTTCAAAAATTTCTTCTGTTTCGTCTTCTGTTAGATGTCCACCTTCGATTTTATTAGAATTATAAGCAAAATTAACTTGAGAATAATGATAGATATTTCCTTTAAATTTGGATTTTCTTTGTTCTATAAGTTCTGTTTTTATTTTACTTATTAGCATACCTATCCTCTTCCTTAATATAATTAGTATAACACAAAAAAAAATTACTCACAATGTTTCTACAGAAACATCATAAGTATTTTTATACCTCTGGAGCAAGGGCTACACGAAAACTGCTATTGGAATCTGCAGCGCCAGCAGCTCTAGAAACAGTAAAAACACCCGCAAGACTTCCCATATTATTAAGTCCACCACGAGAAAGCCATGGAGAAGCTTTCACACATAAAGAAGCACCATCTCCATATATAGAACTTATAACATTTGAGTTTGAGGAAACAAAAGGTCCTATCTCTCCTGTTGCATCTCCTAAGATTCTTCGTTCAAATTTTGTATAATCTGTTCCATATTTATATACATCATAATATTTTTTGTCTCCAATTTTTGTTGAATCTAATCCACTTACACCATAAAAAGGAGTTTCATTATCTTCAGAAAGCATAACACTTGCTTGATGTTCCCATGCTCCTCCACTCATATCATAAATTCCACTATAATTTCCTGTTGTACTAGCTAATTGGTCATTACTTCCACCATAGGTTGTATTTCCTGTACATCCAGTTACAAATCCACTATGAGTATTAAGAGACACTTCGGTACATTTATTTGTATTCTTATCACATCTTCCATAGATACTTTGCGTTAAATAAGCAACTGCTCCCCATTCTGTATTCTTCATCATATGACTTAATAATTTAGGTTTGTAATTTTTTGAATTTTCAAAAGGAATTACAAGTGTTAATCCTCTCCAACTTGATACATTCGGTTTCACTTTTATTCCTTCATTATTACTTGCTTCAAATTTGCCTATCCATAATCCATTTCCTCCAAAGGCTAGAAATGCGGGATGTGTCATCCAATTTCCTACTTGACAATTACCAGTTACTCCGCTTGCCCCTTGTACTTTATTCTCTAACATTGGTGTTTCGCATTCGTATTTCCCATCTTTTGTATTATTTAATCCAAATTCTATCTCTATTCTTTGTTCTCTATTTGGGTCTATACCAGTTAACGATGTATAATTTCCTAAATTGAATAATCTATATTTATATTTTGGTATCCATACAAAGTAACTTTCGATTTCACTTTCTTCTATTTGTTCTCCTTCTCCTGGTTCTTCTGCTCCTTCATTTAATATAACAGCATTCGCCCACTCTTTATTTTCATAACTATACCATTCTCCACTTTCCGGTGTTACTTTTTTTACAACTCCTTTGTCTTCTATTTTTACGGGTATCATTCCTTCCCCTAACACTGGGTCTGCTCCATTTAAGATTGGTTCTCCTTTTGATGTTTTAAATTTTACTGTGCATTTTACTTTCTTGGCTGTTTCTTTATTTTCTATATTCTCTAAACTCCATGTACTATTATTCCATGTAGCTACTACACCATCTTCACATTCTACAGTTTCTACTATATAGCCTTCACCCTTATTTGGAAAGTTTTTATTGGTATCTGTTTTCCCATCTATCGTAAAAGCTAAGGTTATGTCTTTTGTACTAAAATCAGGTACGGTTCCTTTTAATACATCAAATGATGCTTTTTCTTCATACATGGCAAAACTTCGGTATAGACTTATACCTCCGATTATCATAACAATTGCTATTATGCTTCCGATTATAATTTGTTTTTGTTTTTTATGCTTATTAAATCGTTTTAAGTCCTCTGGCTTCCTATTATTTAATAGACCCCCCCCCCCAGACGACTATTTCGTTCGGTTGGGAGGTTTCTTTCAAATTCTTTCATTTGTTTCTCCTCCATATCTTAATTTTATTCTACACTTTTTTTATCGGTTTGACAATCTCCTTTAGAGAAAGTTTTGACATCTTTTGTCGATTCTATTGAAATAAATTGTGTTTTCTTTATAATAACTCACCGTTACCGAGAAAGGTCGGCGTTTACTACAATTTTTATCTTATATATTTTGGGGGTTTTGGTTGTTTATGTTCTCCAATCTATATTAGAAAGGATGGTAGTTATGAAAAAAGAGGAGTTACATTTTTGTATACTAGTTCTTCTAGTAATTATTGTTTTATTATTCGTAATTATATTACGTTTAATATAAGCAAAAAACGTCATACCAAAGCATTTTATGTAATGGTATAACGTCTCCAATTTTTTGGTAGGCGTTACCTTATCGGTAACACTTACATTTTGATTATAATTTATTTTTCTATAAATGACAAGAGTTTATTCATGGCTTATGAAAAAAGTTTGTGCAATTATAATACAAATGTGACAGTTATTCCAATTTACCATCAAAATTTCAGGAACCGATGATGTGATAATA
>CANRJW010000024.1 GCA_947631035.1 uncultured Bacilli bacterium | reverse complement strand
CAAGTATAGCAACCGTAGATAAAAACGGAAAAGTAAAAGCATTAAAAGAAGGAAAGGTAACCATCACAGCAACAGCAAAAGATGGAAGTAAAGAAAGTGATAGTATAACAATTACAATCACATCCGTATATGAGATAACCTTTACAGGAGAACATATGGCAGAAGGAAGTAGTGTGGATTCCATTACAAGATATACTTATGAAGTAACGAAAGATGGAAAAACCACAACAGATTACTTAGGATTTAAAGTTAATGGAAACCAAGTAGGAAAAGGCTCAGGAACAGTAGCAGCAAGCGCTGTAAAGGGAGAGCCAGATAAAGTAGAATTAAAACTAAGTGATGGAAGAACAGTAAGTGCGAAAGCAAACTATAAAAAATAAGGGAGGAGAAAGAAAGATGAAAAGATATGGAAAAAGAATACTAACAGTTTTAGCAGGAATATTAATGGCAAGTGCAGTAAATGTTAATGCTAAAATGATGAGTGTAGAAGAGTTAGGAAAAGCAGCAGAAGAATATGAAAAAGATGCTGGATTCATATTTGTAGTAGGGAAATATGCCTATACATCAAATTATAAAGGATTTAATATTCAAGATGTCATGTTAGCATCAAGAAGTATAGATGGAGAAAACATAAATCCAGATAATGTTAAAGATTTAGTAAACACAATGACCATCTATAGAATAGATAGAGATTATGATGATAATTATCAAGCAACAGGATGGAATTATGGAGGAACAGAAGTAGGAAATGGAACTGCATTTGGAGATGGAAGTGCCAAAGTTGATATTAAATACATTGACTACCATGTTATAGCAGAAGATTCAGAAGCTTCAATTAGTGCAGATTTTAATAATGAAAATTATAAAACCTATTCTGATGTATTAAAAGATGCATTAGGTTTTGAAACTAGTACATTCTATGGAAAAGATAATCAAGTAAAAATTGAAAATGGAAAAGCAAAAGGGTTACTTTTGAGAAAGAATGTAATTGATATCCATTATAATGAAGATGATCAAGATAAATATGTAAATGCAAATTACTTTTTAGCTTATGTATTAGAAGTACCAGGAGCTACAGAAAAAACGACCATTACAATAGATGGAATTAATGGTACTGATACGATTGATATCAATGATTTTGATGTAAAAGTAGGAAATGCAGAAAATAGAACTCCAGGAATTGTTATCTTAACAGCAATAGAAAAAGCAAAATGGGAAGCAAAAAAAGAAATTACTATAACTGTTGATATTGATGGAAGTGGTAGTGAATATGGAGCTTCTACTTATGCATTAGATTTAAGTGAATTAGAGTTCCAAGAAGATAGCACATATGAACCAAAATTAAATAGTGCTCATCAAGACGATTTAAATACATTAGCAGGATGGGGATATAACAATCAATTAAATAGAGATTTACAATTAAAAGATGGAAAATTAACAGGAATATTAGTAGAACAAGAATTAACATCTGATGCTGCTTATGGAAATGCCGGAAGAAAAGGATATTTTTATTACTTTACATTAGATTTACCTGATGGAGTTGACAAGGACAAAGTTAAAATTTCAAGTTTAAACAGTGAGAAAGGCGAAGTAAAGAAAACCTTTAAACCAGGTGAGTATGATGCAAACGGAGATTTGACTTTATTCCCAAGAATTGCTCCAGATGCAACTTGTACAAATGGAGATTGCAATTTATATTTTTCAATTGATTTAGATGGAGAAGGGGAAAAATATTTACCAGTATATTATACAATAGATGGTAGTGGTCTTACTTTAGAAAAAAGTTCATTTTCAAAAATAGAAAGTGAAGAAAATGGTAAATTAAAAGAAAATTATGGATGGTCTGCTAAAACGGATAAGGGTTATAAAGTCGAAATAACTCAAGATGAACAAGATCATAGCAAATATTTAGTAAATGGTTTACTTCCAATCTATGAAGACAGCGAATTTGAGAATCAAGAAGTTCCATTTGGAGAAGGACATAATAAAAAATACTATTTTGGTGTTAAATTAACTACAGAAGAGACTAAAACCGATGATGCTACAATTAAAATTCAATCTTCATATGATCAAGATTCTGAAATTAATGCTGATGCTGAAGCATTTGATGATAATAATAGTTTTGGTATGTTAATTCATGTTCATCCAGAAGATACAATTAGAACGATGACCATCACTATAGATTTAGATGGTGATAAAGAAGAGTATGCTCCTTACACCATTACTTTAGATTATAGTGGATTAAAACTTCAAGAAAATACAAAACCTATTGTACAATTAGGCAATCAAAGTGAAACAGATGAAAAAGTTTTCACAGATTGGGGTTATATAGCTTCAAGTAATGAAAATCTTGAATTAAATCCTGTTGGTGATGATAAAAATAACGTAAAACTAACGGGAACCTTAAAAGAACAACAAGTTGATAAAGCTGCATTTGGAGAAAATAATGAGATAGGTTATTATTTTGATTATTCATTTGAAATTCCTAATGGAATTGATAAAAGTAAAGTAACCATTACTCGTTTATCAAGTAGTGATTTAAATGGCGAGGCAAAAAAGGATTTTGATTCTAGCGGATGGTTGAATGATGGAAAACTTTCTATTTTATATAGATTCGCAGAAGATCCTAAATGCTCTGATAATGACAACTGCAAAATATATTATAAAATCGACTATGATGGTACTGAAAACGCATATTTACCAACATTATATACCATTGATTATAGTGAAGTAATTTTTGAAAAATCTTCTATTGTTGAAGCTTTAGATTTAGGTGTTATCTCAAATCTTAATGATGAATCATGGAGAGGATGGACTGAAGGTCAAGATTATGAAACAACTTTCGAACCAAATGGAAATATAGTACATGTTAAAGGTTTTATTCCTGTCTTTGATGATTCTAAATGGACGAATGGTAATCCTTTTCCAGGCGCATATGAACATTATTTAGCCTTTAAACTAAAAAAGGCCGAAGCAACAGGAACAACTGCTAATCAAACAGTTAAAATTCTATCTGATGGTGAAGGTAGCGGCGAAACAAATAAAATTACTGGAACTGATTTTGGTAATAACGATGAAATCTATGTATTAAAATATATTAATCCTGCTAAAGAAGGAACAACCAAACAATTCATGATTGAGGTTGATTTAGATGAAGGAAAAGAATACGCTCCATATACTTTAACAATCGATTGGAGTGGTTTAGAGTTTCAAACTAAAAGTGTTTTTACAGATACTATAATTGCTAATAACACAGATACTTCTGATACTGAAAATCATAATGGCTATCTTTCTGAAACAGATAAACAACAATTAACAAATTGGGGTTATAATCTTGAATTAGAAAATGAAGGATTAAAACTAGAGGTTAGTGGTGAGCATTATGAATTAACCGGAAGTATAAAAGAGCAAACACTTAAAGAAGAAGCAGGATTTCAAACGAATAATGGATACTATATTCCTATTAAAATTTATGGCCCTACATTAGAACAATTAAATGGTTCCACAATTGGTACAGATAGTTGGACTGTAGAAGTAAAACATGAAGATGGAACACCTAAAATTGTTAGACCAACTCAAGATGATTATAATAATGGTTTTGTTACGGTATTATTTAAATTAAGTAATACAGGAGATAAAAAACTTACTTATAAAATAGATTGGGATGGAGAAGGAAAATATTTCTTACCATATGAAGAAATTATTGATTATACTAATTTAAATTTTGAAGAAGCGCATAAATTTACATTCAATGGGCTAGAAACAGATTTAACATTATATGATGGTGATACGATTACAGAAGATATGCTACCAAAAGACACACCAGAGGTTTCTGATGCCTATCATAATTTTGCTTATTGGGCCAATGCAGAAGGTACAAATATTGTAGGTACAAAAATTACTTCTGATACAGAAAGTAATATAACTTTAGAACCACATTGGAATTTGTATTCAGATAAATTTATAGCAGATGTTCTTGAAGATTTGAATAAAACAGAAGATTCAAAGTCAGAAGATTTTAGCAGTGAATTTAAAATTGAAAATTATGTAGAAAATAGCGGAGAAATTACGATTACAGTAATTGATCCTACAACGAAGTTATCAAGAATGAATGATACAAGTATTCCAGGAGCAATAGCGTATATACTATTAAAAGATGAAATTAAAGAAATCACTTTGTCAGTAAATGGAGAAGAAAAAACATTTACCAAAAATGGTATGGAAGACCAAGCAGCTTTAAAGAAAACGATTCAAGATGGAGCAAAAGAGTTATATGCAAAAATATTAAAAGAAAATTTTGATGGTAAAACAGATGAAGATGTTACTTTAGGTGAACTTGCTAATAAAGAAGGATATGAAAGTTTTACATTAAAATTTAATCCAGAAACTATTTCAAAAAATGTTACACTTGTAAAGGCACCTACTCAAGAAGGAATTTCACTTGCAAGTGATATAGAAGTGCCAACTGATTATAAGTTTACGTTTGATTCTGATATAGTTGTTGTTAATAGTCAACAAACTTTAGAAACGGCATTAAAAGGATTAGCAACTCATATATTTATAGATGGTAATTTTGAAGTTAGTAGTACTATAGATATTGACAGAAAAGTAGAAATAAATGGTAGCAATCATGTTATTACTGCTGGTAGTGGAGTAAATCCAATATTTACAGTTAAAAGCAATGATGTAACTATTGAAAATGTTGAATTAAAAGGTTCTCAAAATAAAGCAATCGTTGTTGAAAATGGTTCATTAACGACAACAGGAGTAAAAATAACACATGAAGATGCTATTCCTGAATCATTTGAAGCAGCCATTGAGGTGCAAAGTGGCGCTCGTTTAACAGCTTCAAAAATGACTTTTGAAAAAGAAGATTATGAACATCCTTTGGTAAAAACTGCTAAAACAGGAGCTTCAGTTACTTTGACAAATACTCAAGGAACAACTGCATCACAAATTACTAAAGAGAAAATTACTAGTGGTGATTTAGACGATAAAAAAGAAACGGATACAGGGTATGATTATTACAATTATTATAATGATGCGAATAATTCTAAAATTTATGAAACAGTTTTCTATACGCATGAAGCAGGATATCGTTTGTCTTATACAAAATACAATCACTACAATGAAACCATTCAACAACCAAAAAGTAGTAGATTTACAGATTATACCTATGAAGGTGAACAATATCATTTGATAGGTTATTCAGAAAACAGTTGGGAAAGTGTTATTAGAGAGGAACAAGGTATTCCATCTTCTGTAATAACCCCAGAAAATTTAAAAGCTACTTCTGATAAGCATTATTGGGCTTCCTTTCAAGTTAAAGAAGTAGATGGTGTTAAAAAAGTTGAAGATGAACAATCATTTAAAGATGCTTTAAATAATAGTGAGGTTAAAGAAATATATATTACTAAAAATATAACTATTACTTATAATGAAACTTTAACTATTGACCGAGATGTTTCTATTATTGGTTATTCGGGATCAACCTCTAGTAATCAACCAACAATTAAAGCCCAAAAAATTGTTATTAATAATAATGCTAATAAAGTATTTATAAATAGAGTAAATTTAACTATTGATGCTCAAGAAAATCAAGATTCTTTAATTGAAGTTAATGGCGAAAAATTTACATTATGGCAATCTGGTCTTTCTAACATTAGTGAAAAAAATAATGTAGATTATGCAATAAAATACACAAACACTACTAAATCTATTGTTGATGTTAGATGGATGGGAATTTCATCACTTGGTTTCAGTAATGAAAAAATTAACAATGCCTATATTTATGTGGAAGGTAAAATGGCTGCAGGTTCAGAAATTTACTTGAATTCCTTTAAAAAATTAGCAAATGAAAAAGATAGTAGTGTAATTATTAAAGATTTTGCTAGTGATGCTGCAATTACTGAAGAAGATATTGAACCAGATATCAGATTTGCTCTTAATACATGTAACACTCATTATGCTATTAAACTTTTAAAAGAAACTTCAAATCAATCTGCTGATATCACGTTAGAAACAAGTACAGAGAAATTGGTTGGTATTGAATATGATGAAGATCATAATAATTTTGAAAAGATTGATTTATATGCAGACTATACTAAGGTTGTACCAAAATATATAACAAATAATGAAGAAAAGACTTCAGAAGAATTTACAAGTTCTGGTGGTAAAGGAGTTACTTTTAAAGTAAAAGCTGTGTTATCAGATTAATTATTAAAAACTAAAGGTGTGCTATTTATTACCACACCTTTTTCTAGTTAATAAAGAATAAAATATAAAAAATATTAAGTAGATTACATCGTTAATCTGCTTTTTTAAATAAATACCAATTTAAAAACATATGATTTTATGATAAGATAATAATAGAAATGAGGAACCTAGTATGTTTGGGTATCAAGATATTCATATTCATTATAAATTTATAGATAATCATAGCAAAAAAACACTTGTTTATTTACATGGATGGGGACAAAATATCGAAATGATGGAACCGATTGCCAAGCCCTTTATGGAAAGTGAAAATGTCTTATTAATTGACTTACCTGGTTTTGGTAAATCTGGTGAACCAAAAAGCGTTTGGAGTTTAGAAGAATATGCCATTATGCTTCACGCTTTACTGGAAAAATTAAAAATAAAAAAGATTATTTTAATAGGTCATTCCTTCGGAGGAAAAATTGCTCTTTTCTACGCGGCTAAATATCCTGTAGAAAAACTTATCCTACTTGCAAGTCCTTATAAAGTTGCCATACCTAATCCCTCTTTAAAAGTAAAACTATTAAAAAAGGCTGCCAAACTTCCGTTACTTAAAAATATCGCCGAAAAAATGAAAAAGAATATTGGTTCAGAAGATTATAAAAATGCCACTCCTAAAATGCGTGCCATTTTAGTAAAACATATTAACACCGATGCTACTTTAGAATGTCAAAAAATTAAATGTCCTACCATTCTAATTTGGGGGACAAACGATACAGCAGTTCCTTTAAGGGATGCGTATGAACTCGAAAAATTAATCGACAATGCTGCTGTCATTGAATATCCTAATTGTACACACTATGCTTATTTAGAAGATAAAATAAAAACCATTCAGATTATAAAATCATTTATGGAGTAGGAGGTCTTTTATGAAGTATTATATTGCTAGTTTTGTTTTTTATAGTTTTTATTTAATATTAAAAACCAATAAATCCTTACAAATGCTACAACAAAATCGTTATAATCGAGGAAATAAGTATTTAAAGTGGTTAAAAGAACATTTAAAAAAACATTTTTTGACTATCGAACTTGGCTTTCTTTTGCTACCAATCTTTTTCTTCTTAAATGAAGTCGGCCGTTTTATCATCATGAATGTCTTCTATGGTATTTGCTTTATGAGACTCTTTGATGAGCAACAAAAAGAACAAACAAAGATTCCTCTAAAATTTACAGGTCGAATAAAAAGATTATATACAACAACTATTCTTCTGTATCTTATTGCTATTTTAATTGGTATTTTAGGAAAAGAATCCATTTGGCCGTATTTTGGTTTATCAATCCTTTTATATCTTAATTCCCTAGTAGTTGTGTTAGCCAATCTTATTAATGCTCCAATCGAACATAGTATCAATAATCATTTTAAAAGAATGGCCATGCAAAAACTAAAAAGTTTATCCCATTTGGAAGTAATCGGTATTACCGGAAGTTATGGAAAAACAAGTAGTAAAAATATTTTAAATGATGTTTTAAATGTAAAATTTAATGCTTTAGCATCTCCGAAAAACTATAATACTCCAACCGGACTTATGATTACTGTAAATGAATATTTGGATAAATTTAATGATTACTTTATTGCAGAAATGGGAGCTTGTAAAACTAAAGAAATTCAAGAACTTTGTGATTTTGTCCATCCCAAATATGGGATTCTAACGAAGATTGGTGTTGCTCACTTAGAAACTTTTGGTTCTCAAGAAAATATTACCAAAACCAAGTTTGAACTGATTGAATCTTTGCCAAAAGATGGAATTGGTATTTTAAATGCCGATGACCCATTGCAAGTCAATTATGCTTTAAAAAATGATGTCAAGATTATATGGATTGGGATTGAAAATGTAGCGCAATCCAATATCTATGCCGACCACATAAAATTAAGCCCTGAAGGAACAACGTTTGATTGTCACTTTAAAATGGAAGAGAATAAAGTTATAACCTTTACAACAAAATTATTGGGAAAAGCCAATATTTATAATATTCTTGCTGCTATTGCCCTTGGTCATTCTCTTGGTTTAACAGATGAAGAATTAATATTAGGAGTAAAAAAAGTAAAACCCGTGGAACATCGTTTGCAATTAAAAAAATATTACGATATGTATTTAATTGATGATGCCTATAACGCCAATCCAGATGGCTGCAAAATGGCTTTAGATGTTTTAAATTTAATGAAAGGGGAAAAAATGGTGATTACTTCTGGAATGATAGAACTAGGAGAAAAAAGTGACGAATTAAATAAAAATCTGGGTGAAAAAATGGCGGAAGTCGCAGATAAAGTCATTTTAATTGGCAAAGAACAAACCAAACCGATTCAGGAAGGCTTAAAAAATAAGCATTTTAAAGAACAAAATATGATTCTTGTTAATCACATACAAGAAGCACTCACGTATTTGGAAAAGAATCATAAGAAAAATACCTATATATTACTACAAAGCGATTTACCAGATACATTTAATGAAAGTTAGGAGGATATTAAATGAAAATTAAAGTAGGTGTTATTTTTGGTGGGGATTCTGTTGAACATGAGGTAAGTATTATTACCGCAGTTCAAGCTATGCAAAATTTAAATAAAGAAAAATATGAGGTAATCCCTATTTATATCGATAAAGAAAGAAATTGGTATACCGGGGAAGAACTAAAAAAAATGGAAACCTATAAAGACATGGATCTTTTAAAATCAACATTACCTAAAGTTTGCTTAATTAAAAAAGAAAATGAATTTGTTTTAATGAGAACAAAGGGAATCTTTAATAAAGTGTTAGAAACTATTGATGTAGCTCTACCAATTGTCCATGGAAAAGGAGTAGAAGATGGTTCTTTAGCAGGATATTTAGATACTTTAGGTATTCCTTATGTTGGACCTAGTATGCTTGGTGCAAGTATTGGTCAAGATAAAGTGGTCCAAAAACAAATTTTACAAATGGAAGAAATACCAGTTCCAAGATATGTTTGGTTTTATGAAAGCGATTATTTAGCACAAAAAGAAGAAATACTAGCAAAAATAAATAAGTTGGGTTATCCAGTGATTGTAAAGCCTGCTCGTTTAGGAAGTAGTATTGGGATTAATTATGTAAAAAAAGCAAGAGACATCGAAGGGGCTTTAGAAGAAGCATTTTCTTATGATGAAAAAGTTGTTGTAGAAGAGACAATTGAAAATTTATTAGAAGTTGATTGTGCTGTTTTTGGTAATCATGAACTTATGGAAACAAGTTTAATCGGAGAAATGATGACAAAACATGACTTTTTAACTTTTGAAGATAAATATTTACAAAATAATAAAAAGATGTCTTCCAAAAAACTTAGTGGTAAGACATCAACCAGTGGTTTTAAAATACCTGCTAAATTAGATAAAAGAATCGAAAATGAAATATATGAATATTCTAAAAAGGCTTTTAGAGCATTAAACTTACAAGGAGTTACAAGATTTGATTTCTTGGTAAATGCCGAAACTAAACAAGTTTATTTAAATGAACCAAATACCATTCCAGGTTGTCTTGCTTTCTTCTTCTTTACAGGAAAGAATATTTCTTATGAACAATTATTAGATAATATAATTACCCTTGCTATTAAAGATTATAAAGAAAATAAGAAAAAGGTTTCTAGTTTTGAATCCAATGTTTTAAGCACTTATAATGGTAGCAAAGGAATTAAAGGAAAAATGATGTAGAAGAGAAATCTTCTTTTTTTGATGTCTTGAAATTTATGGTGATTCATAGTAGAATTAGATTAAGATATGGAGGAGAAAGAAAAATGAATAGTTTCAAAAAGAACCTCCCAACCAGTGAAAATCGTCGTCTGGGGGGGGGGTATATTAGATAATAATAAGAAGAAGGACCCAAGACGACTCAAAAAAATTATAGTAAGTTTAATAAGTATTGTAACACTCATAATGGTAGTGTCTTTTAGTTATGCCTATATAAAATATGAAACAAAAGAAAAGAATGAAAATATTATAGGAACAGAATGTATAAAAATAGAGATGGAAGAATTAACAGAAGCTCTAAATTTATATCATGCCTATCCTATGAAAGAAGAAACAGGAAGTAAAACAGATGCCTATCAATTTAAAATAAGAAATGCTTGTGGAGTAGGAGTGGATTATCAAGTAGAACTCGAAGTAGAAAGTGTAGAAGAAGAAAGTAAATTACTATCCAAAGATATAGCAGTAAAACTAGATACAAATAATAAGATAACCCTAACAGAAGAGAAAAGAATAACAGAGAAAGAACAAGAAACATATGAACTAGGGAAAGGTTCATTAAAACCCTATGAAGAAAGAAGTCATGAAGTAAGAATATGGATAGATGAGAGTGCCGGAAATGAAAGTCAAAATAAAATATTCAAAAGTAAAGTGGTAATAGAAGCAGTACAAAATGAAATAGCGATATATAGTGAACCCTTATTACAAGGAGCAGACCCAGTATTAGGCAAAGGGATGGTAGCAGTCGAAATAGGAGAAAATGGAGAAGTCACCAAAGCAGATCCCACAGCAAAGTGGTATGAATATGGGAAAAAGAAGTGGGCGAATGCAGTAATACTTGCCAATGGAAAAACAGAAGAAGATTATGAAGTAGGAGACCAAATAGAAGAAAGTGACATAGAAAGTTATTTTGTATGGATACCGAAATATAGTTATAAATTATTTAACGAAAAGTTAGGAGAATATACAAGTTTAGAAGAAACAGTAGAAGATAAAGGCCCAACTACCGCTATAGAGATTAGGTTTGGGTTAGAAGATACCAAAGATGGAAATTCTAATGAATGTACAACGCCAGGTAAATCTGGAGATATAGGAAAATGCAAAAATGGTGATTGGATGACGCATCCCGCATTTTTAGCCTTTGATACAACAGGATTATGGGTAGGTAAATTTGAAACAGGATATAAACAAACAGAAGATTTTACTAATATTGAAAATTGGACAATAAAAGAAGCAGAACAAGATAAAACAGATCAAACAAAAGTAATAATCAAACCAAATGTCTATAGTTGGAGAAACATATCAATAGCCAATATGTATCAAAATAGTTTTGACTATCAAAGAAACTTAGATAGTCATATGATGAAGAATACGGAATGGGGAGCAGTTGCTTATTTATCCCATTCAAAATATGGAATATGTGATGATGATACATGTTTAGAAGTAAGAATAAATAATAGTCAGAATTTTGTAACAGGTTATAATGAATCTACTACATATCCAAGTAGTCAAAATGCAAGTACCACAGGAAATAATACCGGAATCTTTGACATGAGTGCTGGAGCATGGGAATATGTTATGGCTGTAATGACGACAGGAACAGATGGAAAAAGTTTAAGTTTAGACAATATATATTGGGGCTTATCAGGATTAACTAATGGTAAGATTATAAATAAAAAATATATAGATTTATATACAGATGGAACGGTGACACAATATAATCATCGAATCTTGGGAGATGCAACGGGAGAAATGGGACCGTTTAGTTTAGAAAATGGTTTAGGTATGAGTTCATGGTATCATGAGATGGCGGACTTTATACATCCTGATTTTGATAGTTATTGGTTTGTACGAAGTGGAAATTATTTTGAAACATATAACAGAGGACTCTTTTATTTTGGTAGTGGACCGGGAAATGGTTCGAATCTTACATCATTTCGTATTGTCCTTGCCCCAACAAATAGTGTTTCATGAAAAGTCTAAAGGAAATAAGAAAGTCTAGTGGACTATCCCAAAAAGAACTAGCTAAAAAAATAGGAGTAACCCAACAACAATACTCAAGATATGAAGTAGGTATAAATAAAATAACACTTGAAATGTACTTAAAGATAATAAATGCCTGTGGTTATACAATAAAAATAGAAAAAAAGTAAAAATTTTTTAAAAATATACAATTCTATTGAAATTAATTTGAATTAATAAGCTTGTTATTTGAAAGTTAACACTATTTCTAATTAATAACTGTACTTTACAAAAAACATAAATTCATATATTTTGTAAATTACAATTTACAAAATAGAATGTTCTGCTATAATGTTTATGGAGGGATATTTATGATAGAAAGACCTGAATACTTAAATCAGTTAATTCGATTTAAAGATAAAGATTTAATTAAAATAGTTACAGGTATTAGAAGATGTGGTAAATCAACTTTGTATGAGTTATTTATAGAATATTTAAAAAGTAACGGAGTTTCTAAAGAACAAATTATTCATCTTAATTTAGAAGATTATACTTATGATAATATTAAAGATTATAAAGATTTATATGAATATATTGACTCTAAGTTATTAAAAGATAAACAAAATTATGTTTTTATTGATGAAGTTCAAAAAGTGATAGACTTCCAAAAAGCTTGTGATAGTTTATATATAAAGAAAAATGTCGATTTATATATTACAGGTTCTAATTCAAAATTATTATCAGGAGAATTAGCAACGCTATTATCAGGAAGATATGTGGAAATAAAAATGCTACCTTTATCTTTTAAAGAATATATTTCTTATGTTGGAGAAAATGATATTCAAAAAAAATATGTAGATTATATAACTAAGAGTTCTTTTCCTTATACATTAATGTTAAATGATTCAAAAGATGTTAAAACGTATTTAGATGGATTATATAACACCGTTATTGTAAATGATATCGCAGAGCGAAAAGATATTTCGGATATAAGTATGTTAAAAGATATCATTAAGTTCATGTTTGATAATATTGGAAATATTTGTTCTAGTACAAGTATATCGAATACAATGACTTCAAATGGACGTAAGATATCTGTGCCCACTATTGAAAAATATTTAGAGGCTTTAGTTGAATCTTTTGTATTATATAAAGCACCAAGGTACGATATAAAAGGAAAAAGTTATTTAACATCGGGTGCCAAATATTATGTCTGTGATGTTGGTTTAAGATATTTTTTGTTAGGAAATAAAAAAGGGGACGATGGTAGTATTTTAGAAAACATTGTTTATTTAGAACTATTAAGAAGGGGATATGAAGTTTATATTGGAAAACAAGATATGAATGAAGTAGATTTTGTTGCTATAAATGAAAAAGGAGTAGAATATTACCAAGTAAGTTATACTGTAAAAGAAGAAAAGACGCTAGAACGCGAATTAAAATCTTTGGATGCTATTAATGATCATAATCCAAAATATTTACTTACAATGGATTACACTCCCTATACATCCTATAATGGAATTAAACAAATAAATGTGTTTGATTGGCTTTTGGAAAAATAATGTAAAAAGGAAGGATTTCTTTCTTTTTTATATGCAATTCATTGGAATTAACCTATTAAAAACACCATTTTTTTGGAAATGGTGCTAGCTAAATAAATTTTAAATAAAAGTAAAGTAATATTTTAAAGGAAGATGCTTCCTAATTTTTGAAAAGCTTCAATTAATTCCATAATACCATCTTGATTTTGTAGATTTTCCATAATTTTATTTGCATCACTTTCACTTAATTGACTTTCTAAAATAGTGTTTTGATTATCTACTGGGTCAATAGCAACGGTATCATATTCTTTACAAGTTAAACTGATAGAACCAAGAATGTCGTCTATTTCTAAATCAAGAGTTATTTTCATAGTATCTTTTTCTAATTCAATGGTTCCTTTTACTTCTTCATTGTCTACATCAAAAAGATAAGTATAGGTTGTATCATTTACTTTGGTTAGAATAAAACTATCTTTGGAATCTGCAATTTCTAACTTAGCAAAGTTGTTTTTTATACCATAGGTATAAATATGAATATAAAGTGTATCCGTATTTTCTTCTTCAATCATGCTATCTAGTTCTTTTTGGATTTCTTGAACGGAACGATTAGTAATATTTGCTAAAGCATTAATCATTTCTTCCTTACTAAATTCATTTTTTAAAGCTTCATTCATTTCTTTTGCATTCTTTTCATCAAGTATCAACGTATTTTTTGTTGCCTTTACTTCTTGATTGTCTAAAGTTATAGTTGTTTTTTCTTGGGTAAAATACTCATCTTTTAAAGTCTTATTAAAAGCATTTTGAGTATTTTCAAGTAAAATAGTAAAATCATTTGTTTTATTAAAAAGGGAATAGAGTTCTTTAAAAGCCTCATTTTCTTCTAAGGGAGAAGCAATGGTTTTATCATAAAGTGATTTTAAATCAAGATAAGTCGTATCTTTTATTACTTTTAATTGTGCATCTAATAAATCCTTTTGATTATAACTAGAAGACAGATTCATGTCCAATGCTTCCTCATTTGCATCTATTTTGACATCAACGGCGATATTTAACTTATTTAAAATTTCTAATACTTTATTTGTTTCTTCCTTTGTACTTTTTAAATTTGTTGAAAGAGTAACCATTCCTCCCATTTTTCCAGACTCCATTTTTTCTATATCTTGTTTAGAAGCATCAAATAGGGCATTTATTGCGTTTGTGAACACTTTTTTAGGGGTTACAGTTTTAGAACTCCATAAAAAATAACCAACTCCACCTCCAATAAGCAATAGAACAACCAGTAAAATTCCTACCACGAGACCTGTTTTCTTTTTCTTTACCATGTTTTCTTCATTCATTTTTATCACACTCCTTTAATTATGAATGATTTATCATGTACTTTAATCATAACATAAAATAAAAAAAATCAAAAAAATAAACCCTTAAAATAGAGTTTAATTCATTTTCTTAGCTTCTCTTGCAGAGATTAAAACGGTTTTACCATCAATTTTTTTCTTTTGTAAATTTGGTTTTTGTCTACTTTTTACAGCATTACATGCATTACTTCTTAAATTTACAGTTAAAGGTTTTTTCTTTGATATATTTTTAGTCATTTTTTATACCTCCCATTTCTTTTTCTATAAAATCTTATCATTAAATATGCATTTAGTCAAATATTAATTCCCTTTTTTAGGCTTTTTTCTTCCATAAAATGAAAAAAATAAATGTAAAAAGCATGACTTTATATGTTCAAACATTTAGGGATTTGTTATAATAATTATGGTGGATATTATGGCAAAGAAGAAAAAATCAAAAGAAGAAAGTGCAAATAAGTTTGAATATAGTGTTGAACTTACCGGTCTTATTTTAATTTTAATTGGTTTAATTGGGTTTGGATTTGGACCTGTTGGAGCAATTATTAAAGAATTTGCCATGTTTTTACTTGGAGAATGGTGGTTTTGTGCTCTTATATTAGTGTTAGTTTTAGGTGTTCATATGTTAATTAAGAGAAAATTACCTAATTTTTTATCTTCAAAATTAATTGGTATTTATATTTTAATTGCGGTGGTGTTAATTTTATCTCATATGTCCTTTGTTAAAATGGCGGAAAAACCTGCCAATATTTTTGGAGAAACCATTAATAATTATATGGATCGCATGGATTCTATCAATAAGGCGGAGATTTTAACAAGTTCTGGACAAACTTCCATTGTCATTGGGGGAGGAATTTTAGGAGCTGTATGTTCTTTCTTAGTTTCTGTTTTATTTGATGTTACAGGAACTTATATTGTGATTACGATTTTAACTTTGTTTGGATTGATTATGATATTTAATATTAATATTGGCAATGTATTAAGTCAGTTATTTAAAAAGCATCCAAAAGAGAAAAAAGAAAAAGATTCTGAAAGTAATGACTTAGTACCTATTACCGGGAATGATCCAGATGATGACAAAATCATTATTACCAGTGTTGAAGAATTAAAAGCCCATCCTACGGTTCCAGAAGAACCAAAATTGTTAGAAAATAATGGTGGAGAACAACCAGTGATTAATTCGTTTTATCAACTTCCTCCGTTAAGTTTACTTGACGAACCAACTCGCAATAAAAAGGTCAATTCTACAGAATTTATTCGTAGCAATAAAGAATGTTTAGAGCGTGTTTTAAATGACTTTCAAATTCAAGGAAAAGTGGTTGAGATTCATGTAGGTCCTGCCGTTACACAATATGAAGTAGTAGTTCCAACCGGTACAAAATTAAGCCGAGTAAGTAGTATTAATAAGGAAATCGCTTTAGCGCTTGCTGCTAAAGACGTGCGTATTGAAGCCCCAATTCCAGGAAAAAGTACAATAGGTGTTGAAATACCAAATAAAGAAGTAAGTTCTGTTAAAATAAAAGAAGTCATTGGCGATGCCGATCCTGAAAAAATTAAAAAAGGCTTATTGGTAACCTTAGGAAAAGATATTACCGGAAGAACCATTAACGCCGATTTAACGACGATGCCCCACCTTTTAGTGGCTGGTTCAACGGGTAGTGGTAAATCTGTTTGTATCAATAGTATTATTATTTCTCTTTTAATGCACTATCGTCCTGATGAAGTAAAACTAGTATTAGTAGACCCAAAACAAGTAGAACTATCCAATTATAATGGTATTCCACATTTGCTTGCTCCTGTAGTAACGGACCCAAAACGTGCTTCCTTGGTTTTACAAAAAGTCGTTGTCGAAATGGATCGCCGTTATAAAGTCCTAGCTGCAAAAGGAGTTAAAAATATTGCGGACTATAATAAAAAAATAGAAAGCGAAAATAAGAGCCATCCAAATAATCCACAAGCGAAAATGAATTATTTAGTTGTAATTGTCGATGAAATGGCCGATTTAATGATTGTGGCCAGAAAAGAAGTCGAAGATTCCATCATGCGTATTACCCAACTTGCTCGTGCCGCAGGAATTCATTTGATTGTGGCAACTCAAAGACCATCTACGGATATTATTACCGGTGTTATTAAAACCAATATTCCATCTCGTATTGCATTTTCCGTTGCAAGTTATATTGATTCTAGAACGATTTTAGATGCCCCTGGGGCAGAAAAACTACTAGGAAAAGGAGATATGCTTTATCAACCAATGGGAGCACCATTCCCAACCCGTATTCAAGGATGCTATATTTCCGATGATGAAATTGAACGTATTATAAAATTTGTTAGCAAACAACAAGAAGCCAATTATGATGATGCTCTTATGAATGTTGGGGAAGAAACCTCTGATTCTGTTTGTGGTACAGCTCCACTTAATGAAGATACCGACGATCCTATCTATGACGAAGTGGTTAAATTTGCTATTGAAACTGGAAAGGTTAGTGCATCTCTATTACAAAGAAGATTCCGTCTTGGCTATAACAGAGCAGCAAGAATTGTAGATTTATTAGAAGAACGTGGTATAATAGGACCACAAAATGGCTCTAAACCAAGGGAAGTATTAGTAAAACTAAAGAATGAAGATGGGGAAGAAGAGTAGTAAGTAGGTGGATTTTTGAGTGTTTAAAATTGAAAAATTTATTTGTTATTTTTCTTTATTTCTCTTTTTAGGCTGTTCTATTACTGATCATGAAGATACAGGAATATTGTTTCTTCTTCTTTTTTTAATTTTCTTTATTATTTATAGAAAAAATCAAAAGAAAATAAATGAGAAAATCGATTTCAACATTTTGAGTGAGGAAACGCCAAAAGAGCCTGAGAAATTCAATGACCTTCCTTTACCACCCAAGATTAATTCAGAAAAAGTGACGGTCTATAAGGAAGAAAAGAAAAACATTTCAAAACCAAAGACTTTATTGCAATCTGATGAAAAGGAACAATTAAAGCAAATTAATTCTTTGTTTTATTCAATTCCAAATTTATCTATATTAAATTATAATGAAGATTTTCCAAATTGTTTATTAGAATATCTCACTTCAAAAGCAAGTGCCCATTTTGTACGTTTTGCTATTTTAGATATGCAAAAGTTATCTTTTATTAATTTTAAAAAGTACAATCATTTATTAGTACCTGTTGTTACAGATGCTAGAAAGGCAACCTTGTTATTAGAAAATATGATAAAAGAAATCGATCGACGTTGTCTTTTGCTTACTGAAAAAGAAAATAGAAATATCGAAATTTATAATAATGAAGTGGAATATCAAGAAGATGTGCTACCTTATTTGATTGTTTTTGTAAATGATGCATATAATTATATTTTAGAAGTTAAAGAGGGAAATTTCTTATTAGAAAATCTTATTTTAAATGGAAATAAAGTTGGTATCAAGTTTATATTATTTTCTCAGATTCCGTTTAAACATTTAAAATTAGATGTTGTAGCAAATTCTTTAACAAAATATAATCAAGAAGAATGCTTTCAATATTTTACAAATTTATTAAAAGATTTAAATTTTTCAGAAAATGAGAATGAAGTTTGGGTCCCTTTAGATATTTTTATAGAAGAACCCCAAAGTGATTTTTATGATGGAAATATTGCTCATGATACGGACGATCCAATTTATGACGAAGTCGTCGAATTTGCTATTGAAATGAGATATGTAAGTGCTTCTCTTTTACAAAGAAGATTCCACCTTGGTTATAATAGGGCGGCAAGAATTATAGATTTATTAGAAGAACGTGGTATAATAGGACCCCAAATTGGTTCTAAACCAAGAGAAGTATTAGTAAAACTAAAGAATGAAGATGGGGTAGAATAAGAAAGAAGTGGAAGTTATGCTAAGTTGTTATGCTTGTCAAAATGAAGAAGCAATTCGTTTTCAAAAAGAAGAGAAAGACCCGTTTCGTACGGATTTTTTTCGCGATATTGATCGTATTATTTATTCTTTAAGTTATACAAGATATGCGGATAAGACACAAGTGTTCAGTTTTAATGAAGATGATCATATTACCAAAAGAATGATTCATGTCCAACTTGTAAGTAAAATTGCTCGAACGATTGGTAGAAATTTACAATTAAATGAAGACTTAATCGAAGCAGCTTCTCTAGGACATGATTTAGGACATGTTCCTTTTGGTCATGTGGGAGAAAGTATTTTAAATGAAATTAGTTTAGAAAATGACGAAGGCTACTTTAATCATAATATCGAAAGCGTTCGAATTCTTATGAATCTTGAACAAATGGGAAAGGGAAGAAATATTACTTTACAAGTTTTAGATGCAATTATGTGTCATAATGGTGAACTCCCTTTAAATAAATATGCTCCCGTCAAAAAAACAAAAGAAGACTTTTTAAAAGAGTATTATGCCTCTTATACAGATAAGGAAAGTTTAAAAAAATTAAGACCAATGACTTTAGAAGGTTGTGTTGTAAGAGTGAGTGATATCATTGCTTATATTGGTAAAGATATTGAGGATGCTATACGACTTGGTTTGATAAAAAAAGAAGAGTTGCCTAAAAATGTAACTAAATTACTTGGAGAAGATAATAAAAATATTGTCAATACCTTTGTTACTGACATAATAAAAAATAGTAAAGGAAAACCATATATTAAAATGAGTAAACCCATTTATAAAGCCTTACTTGATTTAAAGGAATTTAATACTGAACATATTTATAAGAAAGCCAATACCAAAGAAGATATCAAAAGGTATGAAACAATGTTTCGAACTTTGTTCTTAAAATATAAAACCGATATTATGACCAATAATAAAAAATCAGAGATATATAGTAAATTTTTAAAAGATATGAGTGAAGACTATAATAAAACAACCACAGCCAATCGTAAAGTTATCGATTTTATAGCAGGAATGACCGATGCTTACATGAAAAAATGTTATCAAAATATTTGTAAATAATCCTTTATTTTCATAGAATAACTTTTTTCATAAGCCATGAATAATGTAGGTTTGTCAAACAAAAGTGACAGAGTCACGACAAACCAACGATAGATTATTTTAATTTATTAAAATAATC
>CANRJW010000023.1 GCA_947631035.1 uncultured Bacilli bacterium | reverse complement strand
CATATTGTATCGTATATTTAAGGTTATTTTAACTATTTGTTAAATTTTTATTGACATTTTTTATGCGGATGCCCTATTTTCTTCTTTTCATGTCTTGAAAATCATGGTGATTCATAGTAGAATGTTTAGTAATTTATGACAAATTTTGAGGAAACGAAAAATTTGTTATAAAGATATTGTACAAAATTGCTATAGCAAAACAGATATAAGGAAAAAGTAAAATTATAATATTAGGAAAAAAGTAAAAAAATAAAAGAAGAAAGAAATATTTAAAGTCATAGAAAGACATTATAGCAATTTAAGAATAAAAAGACCCCTTACCCCTAAAGAATGGAATCCTAAAAAGAAAGATAAGAAATTAAGAAAAACAGAGTCGGTGGGAATTATATTTATAGAAATAAGTAAAAATGGTGGAACCACATTTCTCACATTTAAAAACAGGAAGTTTACGAGAAAGAGAAGAAATAAAATTCATATGAGAGGAATTAGCAATAAGTAAACGACAAAGGGCAAGGTTCTTTTTTTTATTTCTATTCGATAAAAGACCATAATGTTTAATTTTGGTAAAATGTTTTGGAAGAATATGAAGAAGAAATCTACGAATAAACTCTTCAGCAGAAATGGTCATATTTTTAATTTTAGAATTATCTTTATAATCTTTATATTCAAAAGTAATAAAGCCATCTTCGATATTTAGGATTCTATCATTTGAAATGGCAACTCGAAAAGAATATCTACCTACATATTCAACAACATTTTCTGTTTTACCCTTGGGAGGTTCAATATAAGTAATCCAAGATTTATGATAAAGGGGTTCTAAAAATTTATTGAAAGATTTTAAATCTTTTAAATGATTAGGTAAAACTAAAAGAGAATGATAATGTTTTAATAAAGACAAAAATTTAGCTCTAAACAAAGAAGAAAGAACTTGAACTTTAAATAAATAGTCTTTATCACAAGAAACCCAAGAATTGTTATTTAAACCTCCACCTGTAACAATAGAATGAATATGAGGGTGAAATTCTAAAGTGCTACCCCAAGTATGTAAAATGGAAGTAATGCCAATTTTAGCACCTAACCATTTAGAATCTAAACCTAAAGTTAAAATAGAATCACTAGTAGCTTTAAATAAAATGTCATAACAAACTTTTTGATTCCAAAGAAAGATTTCATTTAATTCAACAGGAACAGTAGTGATAATATGAAAATATCTACAGTTCAGTAAAGAAAGAGATTCCTTTTGAATCCATTTTTCACGAGCATAACTTTGACACATAGGACAATGTCTGTTACGACAAGAATTAAAACCGAAATATTCTTCACCACAAAACGAACAAGAACAAATGTGATAGCCAAGATTTTCAGTACCACAATTACGAATCGAATGAAAAACTTTCCATTGTTCAAGGGATAGATTATGATTTTCTACATATTGAGAACCGTATTTTAAAAAAATATCTTGAATAGTAAACTTAGACATAATTAATCCCTTCTAAATGATTATAATTAGTAGAAAAATGAATATATCTACGAGTAGTAGCAATATCACTATGACCCATTAAGGATTGTAAAACAATTAAGTCTCCACCATTCATAAGAAAATAGGAAGCAAAAGAATGCCTTAAAGAATGAAAAGTAATAGTTTTAGGTAAGTGATACTTTTTAGCAATAACATTATTGAAATAACCAGAGATGGATTGATGAGAAATATGCTCTCTACCTCCATTACCTAAAAAAAGATAACCCGTTTTATTCGTAATTAAATTTTGTCTACAATATAATCTCAAAAATTTAATGGTAACATCAGGGAGAATAGTATATCTTTCTTTATTGCCTTTACCAAGAACTTTTAATTTATGTTCAGAAGCAATAATATTTTCAATTTTAAGAGAAGAAATTTCCATAGAACGTAAACCTGAACAATAAGCTAAAAGAAACCAACATTTATGTTTGAGATTTTCTTCTTCATTAAAAATTTTAATAAAATTTTGTTTAGGTAAAACAGTAGGAATTGTTTTTACTAATTTAGGATTAGGTAATAATTTTTTGTTTAAAGAAATTTTAAAACAAACTGCATATAAAAAAGTAATAGAACAGATAGCAACGTTAGTAGTGCTACTAGCTCTTTTTAATGCCAAATAATTCTTTTGAATATAAACCAAAATCTCATCTTCTCTAATCGTACTAAAATCAGTATCTTCAGTATAAAAATTAAAGAAATGATTCAAATGAGCACGATAATTTTTAAAAGTAGCTTTACTTTTCCCTCCCATCATTAAAATTGTTTTCACTTTTTCAAGCCATTTTATTCTGTTTTCTTTTGTATTAAACATACAAAAACTCCTTTCTTTAAACCAAAAAGGAAAACAATACTTTAAATTTTCAGAAAAAAGTGTATACTATATAAGTAGTGTTAGTATTATTATTTCCTTTTTTGGTTTAAAGATTATAATAAACTAACACTTTTAATTTAACAACATTTTTTTAATTTCTATAGATTTTGCTTTAGCAATTTGGTACAATTAAATTAAGATATGGAGGAGAAAGAGAAATGAATAATTTCAAAAAGAACCTCCCAACCGAGCGAAATAGTCGTCTGGGGGGGGGGGTCTATTAAATAATAGAAAACCAGAGGACTTAAAACGATTTAATAAAAATAAAAAACAAAAACAAATTGTAATCGGAAGTATAATAGCAATCATAGTCATAATAGGAGGTATAAGTCTATATCGAAGTTTTGCTATGTATGAAGAGAAACAAACATTTGATGTCTTAAAAGGAACAGTGCCTGATTTTAAAAGTGATGTAAAACTTGCTATTACTTTAAATGGAGAAGAAACCGAAACAATACCTGAAAAAACAGAAGATACAAATTACGAAGTAACAGTAACATGTGATAATGGGGCAGAAGGTAAATGGAACTATAGCAAATGGAATGTGGAAGTGAATAACTTTAAAAAAGGGACAAAGTGTGATGTTGCTTTTCAAACAAGTGAAAAAGAAATGCCGGATGATGATGGAATAAAAGTTGTTCAACTTGAAAAAACACTTTCCATTATAAAAACAGATGATTTTGATGCCTATTATCGAATAGAAACGTTTGATTTTTCTAATATTGAAGGATATCAAACTCTAAGTGCTAAAAACTTTGTTGCTTTTACGGACTGTGATTATAATCCAAGTGGAAACGATATTGTGAGACAAGGAGTTTTAAAATTAGATTATGATAAAAATACTGGTATCGTAACCATTCAATATCAATTTCAAACCAGACACAATGCTTTATCTTGGAGTAGAGGATTTTTATATTGTTATTGTTTTTACTATTGAATTTCAAACATAAATTATATATAATTATAATAGGTGAAAGATATGAAGAAAGCATTTCCAATAATTGTAAAAAGTTTAGTATTGCTATTAATATTAGCATGGATTATTTTAGTATTTGTAGATTATTTTCAAGTTAAAAATGGAAAAAAACCATTCTATTGTTTAAAAGAACAAACCGTTGAATATGCTGATGGTTCTAATACAATTTGTGTTGGGTTAGGTTATAAAACAATTTATTATAATCGTGCTTGTTTGAAAGCAACAGAATTTGGACCATTCTTTATTCAAGAAAGAAAATGCGATTAGTAATAATTCAGTAGGTGGTGGTTGATGTGCTATTAAATAAAGATGGCTGGGGTTTAAGTAAAATGCTCGTGTGTAGTGCAATTTTATTGATTGCACTCTTCTTTATTGTGTTTATTTGTTTTCAGTTTCCGATTAAAGCCAAAAAAGTAAATCGCGTAACACCAGTAAAAGTAACGCCGGTTTTTGTAGAGGAACAAGTACGAACGGCTGCTAGAGAGTATGTGAAAAATTTTTATGGAAACAATATTAAAAATTCATTGGTGATTCCAATAAGTAATCTAGTATATTATCATTACTTAGAAAAGGAATATTTAGCATTAAATAAAACGGATTTATGTGATGGATATGCATTAGTTAAACATGGAAGCAAAAATAGTTTGGAAACGGAAGCCTATATTAAATGCAATAATTATGAAACAAGAGATTATAAAGATTGGACGTTGGGTGAAAATTCATGAATAAAATGAAACAAATGTATATTCTTTGGGGTATGCTTGTTATTGGTTTGTTTATTCTTTTACTAATTTTTGGTTTTTCTTATAAAGGTAAGGTTGCCAAATATAAGGAATTGGAAGAAAAAATTGTAGAGGCAGAGATGCGTTATGTGGATGAAAATTTTTTATATCCTAATCAAGGGGATGTTTTAAAAACAAATGCATCCTTATTAATAGAAAAAGGGTATTTGGATTCTTTAGATATTGAACAAGAGAATTGTAGTGGTTATGCGGAGGTAAAGAAGGACAAAACCGTGTTTTCTTATAAAGCTTATATAAAATGTAATAATTATAAAACAAAAGGATATAGTGAAGGCATTGTTTGAGTTTTTCCCTATTTAAGAGTATAATACAATTATCTGGTGATGGTATGAAGAAAATATTAACAATTATTTTAGATGGGTTTGGCTACAGGGAAGAAAAACATGGAAATGCGATTCAAGAAGCAAATCCTAAAAATTTTAATGCTTTATGGGAAAAATATCCTCATTCTTTACTTTATGCATCAGAAGAACCGGTAGGTCTTTTAAAAGGACAATTTGGTAATAGTGAAGTTGGACATATGACCATTGGGGCTGGAAGGAAACTTGTTCAATCGATTGATCGAATTCATGATTTTTTAGACAATCAAATTAGTGAAAATGAAACTTATCAAAAATTAATTCAAACCTATCAAGAAAGAAAAAGTACGGTTCATATTATGGGATTATTTAGTGATGGGCGTGTTCATTCGGATATGAATCATTTTTTAAAACTTTATGAACGTCTTGTGCAAGATGGTGTGCGAAAAATATATTTTCATTTAATTACGGATGGTCGTGATACCAAAGTAACAGCGGCTTATACGTATATTCAAGTTTTGGAAGAAAAAATAAAAGAATTAAAAGTAGGGGCTATAGGAAGTCTTTGTGGACGTTACTATGCGATGGACCGTGATAATAAACTTGATCGAACCAAAATTTATTATGATTTATTAACAAAAGGACAAGGGGCTCCAATTAAAAGCATTGAGAAAGCTCTTGCAACTTGTTATCAAAAGAAAATTACCGACGAATTTTTGCCTCCAATTTTATGTGATAGCAATAGTACGATAAAAGATGGGGATATTTTAATTTGGATGAACTATCGAACGGATCGTGCTAAACAAATATTGGATTGTTTTATAAATAAAAATTATAGTCATTTTCCGGTATTAAATTATACCAATTTAGATGTTTATTCTTTTGTACCTATTGATAAAAATATCCCTACAAATACTTTTTTAGAAGAAGAAGTTGTAGAAAATCCATTAGGGTTATATTTAGCCAATCTTGGATTAACACAAGCAAGGATTGCTGAAACCGAAAAGTATGCGCATGTTACGTATTTCTTTGATGGGGAATATAATGGTAATATAGAAAATTGTACGAAAATCCTTGTGCCGTCTTTAAAAGTAAAAACTTATGACGAAGATGCTCGAATGAGTGCTGTTGAAGTAACCAAAAAAACAATTGCTTGTATGGAAAAGGATATTGATTTTATTTTAGTAAATTTTGCCAATCCAGATATGGTGGGGCATACGGGAAACTTTGATGCAACCGTAAAAGCGATTATGACCGTTGATATTTGTTTAGGAAAATTATTAGAAGAAGCAGAGAATAATTTTTATAAAGTTATTGTAACAGCAGACCATGGGAATGCGGATATGATGCTTGATAGTGAAAATAATAAAGTGACGACACATACTTTATCAAAAGTACCCTTTATTTTAGTAGATAAAAGTGTTACACTAAAGGAGGAAGGAGATTTAACAAATATTGCACCAACGATTCTTGACTATATGGATATAGCAAGACCAAAAGAAATGAAAGATACAAATAGTTTATTCATTAGATAGGGGGAATAATAATGAAAAAAGGGAAAATTCTATTTCTATTAACAATCGTTTATCTTTTAATACCAATTTTTGTTTCTGCAAAGGGGATTCATTTTAACAGTCCAACTAAAAAGGCAGATCGTGTTTATGAATTTGTACTTACGGCAGAAGACATATATTCAAATTTAAATTTTATAACAGGGGATCTTTATTTACCAAATGCAAAAATTACCAATATTAAAATGTCTTCTAATTGGAAAAATGCTACAGGAAATAGTACCCACTTTTATTTTTATCGTGATGGAGGATTATCAGGAACTTTTACAATTGCTACTTTTGAAATAACCATATCAGGGGATAGTTATTATAAAGTTAGTAATGTGAATCAAGGATTCAATAAATGTATTACTGATATTTATAATAACTACTTTGGAGAAAAGGGAACTTTAGTATCAAGAGATACTTATTATAATACTTGTGTTGTAAGTAAGGATGCTACTTTAAAAAGTTTAAGTATCAGTAATGGAGTGCTTTCACCAAGTTTTAACCCAGCATTAGAACTTTATAGTGCTACGGTAGAAAATGATGTTCAATTTATTACTTTTAATGCAATTCCAAATCATGCAAAGGCAGTGGTTAGCAATACATATTGTGCTTTAAAAGTAGGAGTAAATGCGTGCAAAATATCTGTTAAATCAGAATCGGGAAATACCAAAACGTATACCGTTACTGTAACGAGAAAAAGAGATACAAGTGGAAATTCGAATGAAAATGTCAATGGAAATCCACATATTTCAAGTGATCCATCGATTGGAAACCTAGAAGTATATGGGGGAAAATTAAAAGAAACCTTCCAATCTAATAAAAAGGAATATCATGTAGAAGTGGATAAGAGTGCAAGTAGTGTCTATTTTACTTTTACGATTAATAGTAATGGCCAAAAATTTACAAGCAATAAGTGCAGTGCTTTAGCTGATATTTGTAATTTGACTGTTACGGCGGAAGATGGAGAAACGAAAACAACTTATAAATTTTATTTTGTTCGTGATGATGTTTCTACAAATAATACTTCTACAAATGTAAGTAATAAAAATAATAGTTCTACAAGTAGTTCGTCAAGTAAAAAAGAAAATAATACGACAAATAATTTAGCAACAGAGAATAAAAAGCCACAAACACAAAATAATTCTTCTAGTGCAAATAATACTAATTCAAATAATAATAATAATAATACAACAACTACAACTCCAATAAAACCGAATACAAATACGAATACTTCAACAGAAGAAAATACAAAACCAAATGATTCGGTTGAAGAAAACGAAACACAAAATAATGAAGAAATAGTAGAGAGTATCGAAAAAGAAGAGGAAAATAAGTATGCTTTAAAATATCTCGTTGTCTTTTTGGCCGGCTTTGCTATTATTGGAATTTTAATTCTAAATCGATATAAAACGAAAAAAAGAATGGAAGAAGCAAAAAAGAAACCAAACAAGAAAAAGGAAAAATAATGGTTTCTTTTTTCTTTTGGAAATAAGGGAAACTCAAAATATCCTTTTTTAGGCAAATTAGGCAAAATTTGTGCTTGATTTTCATATAATATATTGCTATAATGGAATCTGTATGACGGCTTAGATGTGCGAGGTTGCTGATACACTAGGTTGAGTTGTTAAAACGAAATTTAGAAATCAGGGAATTTGTACGGAGCAAGTCTATACATGATATAGGCGAAAGGAGGACATTTAGAAATGTCAAAAAGTAAAGTACGTATCAACTTAAGAGCTTATGATAATAAAACATTAGATTTATCAGCCTTAAAGATCGTCGAAACAGTAAAAAGACTTGGAGGTAAAGTAAGTGGACCTATTCCTCTTCCTACTGAAGTTGAAAAAGTTACAGTATTAAGAGCAGTTCACAAAGACAAAGATTCAAGAGAACAATTTGAAAGTCGTACACATAAAAGACTTATTGATATCTTAGAACCAAGCAAAGAAATTATTGATGCTTTAACACACTTAGATATTCCAAGTGGTGTAGACATCGATATAAAATTATAAAAATAAAAGGAAAGGAAAAAAATTATGAAAGGAATCTTAGGACGCAAAATTGGAATGACACAAGTATTCACCAAAGAAGGAAACTTAATTCCTGTTACTGTTGTTGAAGTAACTCCAAATGTGGTTATGCAAGTTAAAACAGTTGAAAATGATGGATATAATGCTATTCAATTAGGCGTAGTAGACAAAAAAGAAAAAAATGCCAATCGTCAAGAGATTGGACATGCTAAAAAAGCAAACACGACCCCTAAGCGCTTCTTAAAAGAATTAAGAAATGTTGATGGAGAGTATACAATAGGACAAACCATCGGCGCAGGTGTTTTTGAAGTAGGAGAAATTGTTGATGTCACTGGTACTTCAAAAGGAAAAGGCTTTGCTGGATCTATTAAAAGACACAACCAAAATCGTGGACCTATGGGACATGGATCTCATTATCATAGAGGACCTGGTTCATTAGGTACTATGTTACCAAAAAGAGTATTAAAGGGTAAAAATTTACCAGGACATATGGGAAATGAAACCATTACCATTCAAAACTTACAAATCGTGGAAGTCAATGAAAATGAAAATTACATTTTAGTAAGTGGAAATATTCCTGGGGCAAAAAATTCATTAGTTTTAATTAAATCTGCTGTTAAAAATAACAAGAAGAAAACAGATTTTGAAATTATTTCTTATGTAGAAGAAACCGTTGTGGATGAAGTTGAAAATGTAGAAGTTCCTGCTGAAGAAGAACCTACAGCAGAAGAAGTAGAAGAAACGACTTCAGAAGAAAATGCAACAGAAGAAGTAGCAACTGTTGAAGAACAAGAAGAACAAACGGAAGAATCTACTGAAGAAACAGAAGAAAATTAGGAATCGATTGGAGGGATAGAAAATGGCAAAAGTTGAACTTAAAAATAGTAAAGGTGAAAAACTTAAAGATATCACTCTAAGTGATTCTATATGGAAAATTGAAACTAATGAAGATTGTTTAAAGAAAATGATTCGTTTACAACTTGATAGTACCCGTCAAGGAACAGCAAAAACGAAAACAAGAAGTGAAGTATCTGGTGGAGGTAGAAAACCTTATAAACAAAAAGGTACTGGACGTGCTAGAGCTGGATCTAATCGTTCTCCAGTATGGAGAGGTGGAGGAATTGCTCTAGGAGTTACTCCAAGAGACTACACATTTAAAATTAATAAGAAAGAAAGAGTGCTTGCTTTAAAGAGTGCTTTAACTGAAAAATTAGCAAATAAAGAATTAATTGTTTTAGATGATATTAAATTAAATTCATTAAAAACTAAAGAAGTTAAATCTTTATTAGAAACATTAAAATTAGATGGTAAGGTATTATTTGTAACCAAAGAAGATAACGGAGACTTATTTATGTCTAGTAGAAACTTAGGTTATACCTATCATATTCTTGCTGATGAAATCAATTGCTATGATCTTGTGAATGCTGATTATTTAGTATGTGATGAAGCAGCAATCAACTATATTGAGGAGGTATTAAAATAATGAATCCCGATATTATTATTGCACCAGTCATAACCGAAAAGAGTGCAACAAATGCTCAAAAAGGTGTCTATACTTTTAAAGTAGATAAAAAAGCAACGAAAACACAAATTAAAAAAGTTATTGAAAATGAATTTGGTGTTCATGTTGTAAAAATCAATACTTTACTCACAAAACCAAAAGATAGACGCGTTGGAAGATATACAGGAAAAACAAAAGTTTATAAAAAGGCAATCGTAACGCTGAAAAACGGCGAAACGATTGAAATGTAAGGAGGTATCTAAATGGCAATTCGAAATTATAAACCAACGACGAATGGTCGTAGGGGAATGACAACACTTCAAAATGAAGAAATTACTTCAAGTACACCTCTTAAAACCTTAACTACAAAAAAGAAAAAAACCGGTGGACGTAATAATCAAGGTAAATTAACAGTACGTCATATTGGTGGAGGAGCAAAACAAAGATATCGTCTTATTGATTATAAGAGAAATAAAGATGGTGTTACGGCTCGTGTAGAAACGATTGAATACGATCCAAATCGTAGTGCAAATATCGCTTTAGTTTCTTATAAAGATGGTGAAAAAAGATATATTATTGCTCCAAAAGACTTAAAAGTCGGTATGATTATTGAAAGTGGAAATAATGCTGATATTAAAGTTGGTAATAATTTACCACTAGAAAACATTCCAGTTGGTACAGTCATTCATTGTATCGAATTAAAACCTGGTAAAGGTGCAGAGTTATGCCGTAGTGCTGGAGCTTCTGCTCAAATCTTAGGTCGTGAAGGAAAATATGTTTTAGTAAGACTTCAATCCGGTGAAACAAGAAAGATTCTAGGAACATGCCGTGCAACTATTGGTGTTGTTGGAAATGAAGATTATGAACTTGTCAATGTGGGAAAGGCTGGACGTACAAGACATATGGGAATCAAACCTACTAACCGTGGTAGTGTTATGAACCCTAATGACCACCCACATGGTGGTGGAGAAGGACGTGCTCCAGTTGGACGTAAAACACCAGTTACACCTTGGGGTAAACCTGCACTTGGATTTAAAACTAGAAAAAATAAAAAAGCATCTAACAAACTTATTGTTAGTAGAAAGAAAAAGTAGGAGGGATAACTGATGGCTAGAAGTTTAAAAAAAGGTCCTTATGTATTCGATCGTTTACTTAGTAAAGTACAAGAATTAAATAAGACCAATAAAAAAGAAGTTATCAAAACTTATTCTCGTCGTTCCACAATTTTTCCTGATTTTGTTGGACATACTTTCGCTGTACATAATGGAAAAGAATTTATTCCTGTTTATGTAACAGAAGAAATGGTTGGACATAAATTAGGAGAGTTCGCGTTAACTCGTAAATTTGGCGGACACGCAGGACAAAAGTAGGAGGTTCATAGATGGAAAGTTATGCAATACATAAAAGTGCTATGATAGCACCAAGAAAAGCAAGAATGACACTTGATCTAATAAGAGGAAAAGATGTAGCGACTGCAGAAGGCATTTTAGAAACAACCAATACTAAAGCAAGTCGTTTAATCAAAAAAGTATTAAAGAGTGCCATTGCAAATGCAGTCAATAATGAAGGCGCTAATGAAAGTGATTTATTCGTTAGTGAATGCTACATTAATCCAGGACCTACTTATAAAAGAATTAAATATGCAAGCCGTGGAAATGTGGATCGTAGAGATAAAAGAACCAGTCATATTACTGTTAAAGTAAGTGATGGTATGGCAAAGGAGGCAAAATAGATGGGACAAAAAGTAAATCCAATAGGATATCGACTAGGAGTCAATAAAGATTGGGAATCTAAATGGTACAGCAAAAAAAGTGAATTTGGTGATACTTTAAATAAAGATATCAAAATTCGTGAATATATCCGTAAAAATTTAAAGGATGCTGCTGTTGCTTCCGTTGTAATTGAAAGAAAAAAGGATAAATGTGAAGTAACCATTAATACTGCGAAACCGGGCGTTATTATTGGACGCGGTGGAGAAGATATTGATGTTTTACGTAAAAAATTATCAAAATATGTTGGTGAAGATGTATATATTTCAATCGTAGAAGTAAAGAATCCAGATTTGAATGCAAAGTTGGTTGCAGATAATATTGCAGCACAAATTGCTAATCGTGCTCCATATAGAAGTGCGCAAAAAAGAGCTTTAAGAAATACGATGAAAGCAGGAGCTAAAGGAATCAAAACGATGGTTTCAGGTAGACTTGCTGGAGCAGAAATGGCCAGAACCGAATTCTATGTAGATGGTACTGTTCCACTTCATACTTTAAGAGCTGATATTGATTATGCTCATAGTGAAGCAGATACAACTTATGGAAAAATTGGTGTAAAGGTTTGGATTTATAAAGGTGAAATTCTTCCTACCAAAGCAAAAAAGGAGAGTGTAGAAGATGTTAATGCCAAAAAGAACTAAATTTAGAAAACCTCATAGACTAACTTATGATGGACATGCTAAAGGAAATACCACTCTTCATTTTGGAGAATATGGACTTATGGCGAAAGAAGGAAATTGGGTTAGTGCTCGTCAAATTGAAGCGGCTCGTATTGCCATGACCCGTTTTATGAAACGTGGTGGAAATGTTTATATTAATATATTCCCACACTTAGCCATTACGAAAAAACCTTTGGAAACTCGTCAAGGTAAAGGTAAAGGTAACGTTGAAGAATACGTTGCAGTTGTTAAAGAAGGTAAAATTTTATTTGAAATTAGTGGTGTAAGTGAAGATATCGCTCGTGAAGCGTTAAGACTTGCCTCTCATAAATTACCAATCAAAACAAAATTTGTTAGAAAAGAGGGTGAATTAAGTGAAAGTTAGTGAAATAAGAAAATTAAAAGACGAAGAAATACTTGCTAAAATTAAAGAAAACAAAAAAGAACTTTTAAATCTTCGAATTAAAAATGCAACTGCTTCTCTTGATAACCCTGGGAAGTTAAGAGAACTTAAAAAAGATGTTGCAAGAATGTTAACTGTTTTAAAAGAAAGAGAAAATACTAGAGGAGGTAACGAATAATGGAAAAAAGACAAGAGTTCGTTGGAAAAGTCGTATCTGCTAAAAATAATAAAACCATTACTGTTTTAGTAGAAACATATAAACCTCATCCATTATATGGAAAAAGAGTTAAAAGTAGTAAAAAATATGCAGCCCATGATGAAGAAAATAAAGCAAAAGTTGGAGATACAGTAAGAATTAGAAGTACAAGACCATTATCTAAAACTAAAAGATATGAACTTGTAGATATTCTAGTCGATGCTGTAATTCTTTAGGAGGTGTCGTATGGTACAACAAGAATCAAAATTAAAAGTTGCCGACAACACTGGGGCAAGAGAATTACTTGTTATTCGTGTTCTAGGTGGTTCTAAAAAGAAATATGGAAACATTGGAGACATCGTTGTAGGAACTGTTAAAAAAGCAATACCAAATTCTGGTATTAAAAAAGGTAAAGTCGTAAAAGCGGTAATCGTTAGAAGTGTACAAGGTGTAAAAAGAAAAGATGGATCTTTCATTAAATTTGATGATAATGCTTGTGTTATTATTAAAGACGATAAAACACCTGTAGGAACAAGAGTTTTAGGACCTGTTGCTAGAGAATTAAGAGAAAAAGATTTTGCGAAAATCGTCTCTTTAGCACCTGAGGTTTTATAGGAGGTAAATGATGAAAATAAAAGTTGGCGATCAAGTTAAAGTTTTAGCTGGTAAAGATAAAGGTAAAACTGGTAAAGTTCTTGAAACTTTAAAGAAACAAGATAAAGTCGTTGTTGAAGGAATCAACATTGTAAAAAAACATCAAAAACCTACAAATAATAACGATAAGGGCGGAATCATTGAAATGTCTAGTCCAATACATGTATCTAACGTAAAGAAAATAGAAGAAAAGGCGAAAGCTTCTAAAGCAAAAAAAGAAGCAAAGAAAGAGGAATAGGTGAAACTATATGAGTAATTTAAAAGAATTATATAATAAAGAAATTATTCCTTCTCTAATGAAAGAATTTGATTATAAAACCGTAATGCAAGTTCCAAAGTTAGAAAAAATCGTCATCAACATGGGTGTTGGTGAAGGAGCAAGAGACGATAAGTTTATTGATGCTGCTGTAGAAGATTTAAAAACCATTACAGGTCAAAAACCAGTGGTAACAAAAGCAAGAAAATCAATTGCTGGATTTAAGTTAAGAGAGGGACAAACCATTGGTGCTAAAGTTACACTTCGTAATGAAAATATGTATGACTTTATGGAAAAACTTATTAAAGTTGCTCTACCACGTGTAAGAGATTTCCGTGGTATATCCAATCACTCTTTTGATGGACATGGAAACTATACGTTAGGTATAAAAGAACAATTAATATTTCCGGAAATCGAATATGATAACGTTTTAAAAATTAGAGGAATGGATATTGTATTCGTAACAACAGCAAAAACAGATAAGGAAGCTGAAAGTTTATTAAAAGCTTTCGGAATGCCTTTTAGAAACTAAGGAGTGAAGATATGGCAAAAACAAGTTTAAAAGTAAAACAACAAAGAACACCAAAATTTAAAGTTCGTGCTTATACAAGATGCGAAAGATGTGGACGTCCTCATGGTGTCTTACGTAAATACAAATTATGTCGTATTTGTTTTAGAGAATTAGCAAACCGTGGAGAAATTCCTGGTGTTAAGAAATCAAGTTGGTAGGAAAGGAGGAATTTTAAATGGTACAAGATAAAATAGCCGATATGCTTACAAGAATACGTAATGCAAATCAATTAAAATATGATACAGTTACTGTAATTGGTACAAAAATGACTTTAGGAATTGCAGAGATTCTTAAAAATGAAGGTTATATTGCAGATTATGTATATGAGAAAGATACCAAAGGTGATACGTTAACCTTAACTTTAAAATACGGAGAAAGAAAAGAAAGAGTTATAACTGGTCTTAAAAGAATCAGTAAATCTGGTCTTCGTGTTTATGCCAAAGCTTCAGAAATTCCTCATGTATTAAATGGTTTAGGTATAGCCATCATTTCAACAAGTCAAGGTCTTATGACAGATAAAGAAGCAAGAAGTAAAAGATTAGGAGGTGAAGTCCTTGCCTATATTTGGTAGGGAATAACCTATGAGTAGAATTGGAAATAGAGAATTACAACTTCCTAATGGTGTTAGTGCAGTTTTAAATGAAAATGTGCTAACGGTAAAAGGTCCAAAAGGAGAATTAACTTTAACTATTGGAGATTTAGTAAAACTAGAATTAAATGAAACTTCTATATCTGTAAAAGCAACTTCAGAAACGCCTCGTGCAAATGTTATGCAAGGGACAACAAATTCTTTAATTCATAATATGATTGTTGGTGTAAGTGAAGGATTTTCTAAAGGCTTAGAAGCTGTTGGTGTTGGATATAGATTTAATGTACAAGGAAATAAAATTGTTATAAATGCTGGTTACTCACATCCTGTTTCAATAATCGTTCCAGAAGGAATTAAAGCAGAACTTGTAAGTAATACAGAAATCACTTTAAGTGGTATAGATAAACAAAAAGTATCTGAATTTGCGGCGAATGTTCGTAAAGTAAGATCACCAGAACCTTATAAAGGAAAAGGGATCCGTTACAAAGGCGAATATGTACGTCGTAAAGAAGGTAAGAAAGCAGCTTAATGGAGGGATAGTATGATAAAAAAAGAATCAAAAAACGATGTTCGTAAAAAAAGACATAATCGTATAAGACAAACATTAAGTGGAACGAGTACAAAGCCAAGACTAAACGTATTTCGATCAAATAGTGAAATTTATGCTCAAGTAATTGATGATACAACTGGTAATACCTTAGCATCATCTTCATCACTAGCATTAAAACTAAAAAATGGTGGTAATATCGAAGCCGCTGTGTTAGTCGGAAAAGACATTGCAGAAAAATGTAAAAAAATAAAAATTAAAGAAGTCGTTTTTGATAGAGGTGGAAACCTTTATCATGGTCGTGTAGAAGCTTTAGCTGCTTCTGCTCGTGAAAACGGACTTGAATTCTAGGAGGTCATCATATGGAAGAAAAAGAAAATAAAAAAACGGAAGAAAAACGTGTAAATAGAGAACATAATAATGATCGTAAGAAATTATTAGAAGAAAAAGTAATCTCTATTGGACGTGTTACCAAAGTTACCAAAGGTGGTAGACATTTTAGATTTTCTGCAACTGTTGTTGTTGGAAATAGAAAAGGTCTTGTTGGTATTGGAACAGGAAAAGCAAATGAAGTTCCTGCTGCTATTGCTAAAGCAAGTATGATGGCGAATAAAAATGTATTAAAAGTAGCAATTATCGATGGTAGAACAATTCCTCATGAAGCAACTGGTAAAGTTGGTAGAGCATGTGTTTTAATTAAACCTGCTACAAAAGGTACAGGAGTTATTGCTGGAGGTGCTGCTCGTAGTGTACTAGAACTTGCAGGGATTAAAGATGTTATTTCTAAGTCTCTTGGTTCTAATACAAAAATCAATGTTGCTAAAGCAACTCTTGAAGCATTAAAAAGTGAAAAAACACCTGCTAAAGTTGCTGCTCTTCGTGGCAAGAAAGTAGAGGAGTTATAATATGAAATTAGAGAATTTACCAAAAACAAAAGAAATGAAAGCAAAAAAGATTGTTGGACGTGGACCAGGTTCTGGAATGGGTAAAACAGCAACACATGGTGAAAAAGGACAAAAATCAAGAAGTGGTGTTTCTATTTCTCCTTGGTTCCAAGGTGGTCAATCTCCTTTATATAGAAGATTACCAAAAAGAGGATTCAACAATAAAAGATTTGAAACAAAATTTGCAACCATCAATTTAAGTGAATTAAATACATTCTTTAATGATGGTGATGTGGTAACACCAGAAATTTTAAAAGAAAGAGGAATCATTAAAAAACAATTAAGTGGTATCAAGGTACTAGCAAATGGTAATTTAGAGAAAAAATTAACAGTAAAAGCGAATCGTTTCTCTAGTAAAGCCGTTAGTGCTATTGAAGCTGCTGGTGGCAAAACTGAGGTGATTTAGATGTTTAAAGGAGTCGCTAAACTCTTTGCAAAAGAAAATAAAGATTTAAGAAAAAGAATTTATTTCACCCTTTTTGCTCTTGGAATATTTTGCTTAGGAACAGGAATTACGATTCCTTGGGCAAGTGTTTTATATGAAGAATTAGGTTTCTTAGAAATATTTAACTTAATGAGTGGTGGAGGTTTAAAAAGCTTTTCTATATTTGCATTAGGAGTAAGTCCTTATATTACGGCATCCATTATAACGCAACTCTTACAAATGGATATTATTCCTTACTTTAAAGAGTTAAAAGAACAAGGTTATGTTGGAAGACAAAAAATCAATAAAATCAATCGTTATTTAGCTATTATATTTGCTTTTGTACAAGCTTATGTCATTTCAATCTTTTATTTACATACCAACGATGTTATGGTTATGCTTAAAACATCTTTGGTTATGACAGCTGGTACAGCATTCCTATTATGGCTAGGAGATCAAATTACTATGAAAGGAATTGGTAATGGGTCTTCCTTATTAATCATGGCTGGTATTATTGAAAGTATGCCTGGTATATTTATTGGTGCTTTTAATGCTTTTATTACAGCTGGAACTTATCAATTAGCATTAGGAATTGGTTTATTTATTCTATTCTTAATTGTTTACTTATTAGTTTTAGTTGGTATTATATGGATTACTTTAGCAGAAAGAAGAATTCCTATTCAATATGCAAATCATACAACAAGTGCTTATGGTTCTCAATCTTCTTTCTTACCGATTAAAATTAATAGTGCTGGAGTTATTCCTGTTATATTTGCATCTATTGTTTTAACTATTCCTTCAACAATAGCAGGGTTAATTAAGAACCAAGCAGCGATTGATTTTATCAATAAATATATTGTTTATACAACACCAACGGGATTTCTTCTTTATATCGTTTTGATTATGTTCTTTGGGTATGTGTATACCTTTATGATGATGAATCCAGAAGAAATGAGTAAAGACTTAAATAAACGTGGTGGTTATATTCCAGGAGTAAGACCTGGAGCAGATACTTCCAAATACATTTCCAACTCTCTTGGTAAATTAACTATTGTAGGATCTATATTCTTAGTTATTTTATCAGGACTTCCCATCTTAATAGGAAATATTTCAAGTTTACCTTCTAGTGTTTCCATTGGTGGAACGGGAATCTTAATCGTAGTAGGTGTCGCTATTGAAACGTATAAACAAATTGAAAGTGGGCTTGTAACACGTAGTTATAAAAAGAGGAGACGTGTAAGATGAAGAATCTCATCTTAATCGCTCCCCCTGCCGCAGGCAAGGGAACTATTAGTAGTTACTTAGTAGAACATAGAGGATATACTCATATCTCTACGGGGGATATCTTAAGAAATGTTGCTAAAGAAGATAGTGAAATGGGACGTCTTGTAAAAGGTTTGATGCAAGAAGGAAAATTTATTGGGGACGATATTATCTTACCTCTATTTAAAGAAGAACTTCTAAAACAAAAAGAGAAACCTTTTATATTAGATGGACTACCTAGAACTATCAACCAAGCGAACTACTTAACGGACTTATTTCAAGAACTTAATGTGGATAACTACATTGTTATCAACTTAGAAATTCAAAAAGATGTTCTTTTAAAAAGAGCAACAGGAAGAAGAATCTGTGAATCTTGTAAATCAACTTATAATGTTTATTTTGAAGAATTCAAACCGAAAAAAGAGGGAATTTGTGATAAATGCGGATGTGCTTTAATCCAAAGAGATGACGATACAGAAGATACTTTTCAAGCACGTTATGAAACGTATTTAAAAGAAACAGCTCCACTTATTCACTACTATGAATCTTTAAAAAAACTAGAAAAAGTAGATGCTAATTTGACAGAAGAAGAAATACTTAAAAATGTAGATAGGTGTTTAAATGATTAGTATTAAAAGCGAAAGAGAAATTGCTCTTATGAAGGAAGCTGGACATATTAATTATTTAACGCATGAAGAATTAAAGAAACATTTAAAAGTGGGCGTTCGTTTAGATGCCCTTGATAAAATAGCCCATGACTTTATTCTAAGTCACGATGCGTATCCTTCTTGCTTAGGGTATGAGGGGTATCCAAAAAGTATTTGTATTTCTTTAAATGACGAAGTTGTACATGGTATACCGGATGCAAGGAAACTAAGAAATGGTGATATTGTATCTATCGATTTTACAGTAAGATATAAAGGATATGAATCGGATGCAGCGAGAACCTATATTATAGGAAAAGTTTCAAAAGAAATAGAAGATTTAGTTTTAAATACACGTCTTGCTTTAAATGCAGGCTTGAGTAAAGTAAAAAGTGGTGCTAAAATAGGAGACGTAAGTCATGCAATTGAAGTATTTGCCCATGAACATGGTTTAAGTGTAGTAGAAGACTTAGTGGGACATGGAATTGGTAGTGAGATGCATGAAGAACCTGATGTACCAAACTATGGACCAGAACACACGGGAATTACTTTAAAAAAGGGCATGACATTAGCAATCGAACCAATGCTTACTTTAGGAGACAAAGAGGTTTGTTTAACCGATAAAGACGATTGGGTGATTGTGACAGAAGATGGAAGTCCATCAGCACATTTTGAACATACCATTCTAGTAACAGAGGATGGATATGAACTATTAACGGGAGAATAGAATATGGCGAAAAAAAATATGAAATCAAATCATGAAAAACTTGAAAATCATTCACAACCAAGAGAAGACAAAATTGAAGTTGAAGGCAAAGTAGTTGATGTCTTAAAAGGTGGAGATTACATTGTAGAACTTGCAAATGGACATACTGTAGAGGCCTACGTTTCTGGTAAAATGCGCGTTAATATGATACGTATTCTACCGGGTGATACAGTAACAATTGAACTTTCTCCTTATGATTTAACACGTGGGCGTATAACATGGAATAAAAGATAATGGAGGTATAAAAATGAAAAAAAGACCATCAGTAAAACCAATCTGCAGAAAATGCAAAAAAATTAAAAGAAATGGAAAAATAATGATTATTTGTGAAAATCCAAAACACAAACAAGTACAAGGTTAATAGGAGGAATTTATGGCAAGAATTAAAAATATTGAACTACCAAACGAAAAACACGTTTGTATTGGATTAACCGCTATTTATGGAATTGGAAGAAGTTTAGCAAAAACCATTTGTAAAGATGCGAGTGTTGATCCAGAAAAGAAAATTAAAGATTTAACCGATGCGGAAATTACAGCATTGAGAAAAGAAGTAGACAAATACGATGTAGAAGGAGATCTTCGTCGTGATGTACAAATGTCTATCAAAAATAAAATGGAAATTAATTGCTACCAAGGAATTCGACATAAAAAAGGATTACCAGTAAGAGGACAAAGAACAAGTAGAAATGCTCGTACTCGTAAAGGTAAAGGTAAAGTAGTAGCAAATAAGAAAAAAGTAGGTAAATAGGAGGTAAATTATGGCATATAACAGAAGAAAAAGAAAAGTTAAAAAGAATATTCCAGAAGCTGTTGCTCATATTCAATGTACCTATAATAACACGATAGTTACGATAGCTGAAAAAGATGGAAATGTTATTAGTTGGGCATCAAGCGGAACTATTGGATACAAAGGAAGTAAAAAGAAAACTCCATATGCTGCTGGAATGGCTGCAGAAGCTGCTGCAAAGGCTGCTCATGATAATGCAGGTGTTCAAAAAGTTGATGTTGAAGTAATAGGACTTGGAACAGGTAAAGATACAGCAATTCGTTCTTTACAAGCAGCAGGATTAGAAGTTATAAGTATTAATGATAAAACTCCAGTACCACATAATGGTTGTCGTCCACCAAAACGTCCTAGAAATTAATGAGGGAAAGGAAGGATATAGAAATGATTAAATTTGAAAAACCAGAATACAAAATAACAGAATATGTAGCAGATGCTCATTATGGAGAATTTACTCTTGAACCATTAGAAAGAGGATTTGGAACTACTATTGGAAATGCTTTAAGAAGAGTAATGTTATCAAGTTTACCAGGTTGTGCAATTACAAGTGTAAAAATAGAAGGTGTTTTACATGAATTTCAAAAAATAGAAGGAGTTTATGAAGATGTTACAAGCATTATATTAGCTCTTAAAAGTGTTGTTCTAAAGAATCATACGGAAGAAAATAAAGTAATACACTTATCTAAATCTACTCCAGGACCAGTACTTGCTGGGGATATTGAAGTAGATGCAGACTTAGAAGTAATTAATAAAGATTTAGTTATTTGTAACCTTGTTGAAGGTGGAAAAATTGATATGGAAATGACCGTTTCTAATGGAAAAGGTTATGTAGATGCAAAAGAAAACCAAGCTTTACTTGATAATAAAAAAGTAGGTGTGATTGCAATTGACTCTTTATATTCACCAGTAGAAAAAGTAGCCTATGAAGTAGAAAGTGCTCGTGTTGGTCATAATGAAAACTTTGATAAATTAATTATGCGTATTAATACCAATGGAAGTATTACTCCAGAAGAATGTATGGCCTTATCTGCAAAGATTTTAATAGAACATTTTAATATTGTAGCAGACTTAAATGCAATTAGTGATATTTCTGGTTTAATGGCTGAGAAAAAGGTGGATACAATTACCAAAACATTAGAAACACCTATTGAAGAAATTGAATTCTCAGTAAGAGCATTTAATTGTTTAAAAAGAGCTGGTATTCATACCGTTCAAGATTTAATTTCTAAAAGAGAAGTGGAAGTAACCAAAATACGTAACTTAGGTAAAAAATCTTTAAAAGAAGTTTTAGATAAAGTTGCAGAAATGGGACTTAAATTTCGCGATTAAGGAGGATTAGTATGGCGTATAGAAAAATTGGAAGAGAGACAAGACAAAGACATAGTGTATTTGCAGGATTAACTGTAGATGTTCTTATGAATGAAGGAATTGTTACTACAGAAGCAAAAGCTAAAGAAGTAAGAAAATTTGTTGATAAAATGATTACTTATGGTAAACGTGGAACTTTAGTTTCTCGTAGAAAAGCCCTTGCTTTTGTTTATAACAATAAAGATTGTGTGGATAAGGTATTTAATGAACTTGCTAAACGTTATGAGAATCGTAATGGTGGTTATACAAGAATCATTAAATTAAAAGAAAGAATCGGCGACGATGCTTTACAAGTAAGATTAGAATTAGTTTAGAAATAAACTAGTTTTTTTTATCCTTT
>CANRJW010000022.1 GCA_947631035.1 uncultured Bacilli bacterium | reverse complement strand
TTTCTATGTCCAACTCGTTTTCTATTTGCTAACTTATCTTTTTTTACTTTTCTTGAACTTTCCTATAAGATAAAAAAAATACAAAAATCGCTATTTTTTGTATTCTTCAAAGATATAAGTATAATAATTTTCGGGAAATGTTACCTGAATATTAAATTGTTTATTAATTTCGTCCGCTATAGTATTCATATTTTCATTAGGACCTAAAATTAATAATTTTTTGGGTTTATAAATCATAGAAAAGATATGTTGAAAAATTTTTCTTTTATTTTCATTAAATAGTTTAAAAGGGATACGTAAATATTCTTTTTTATTTTTTTTCATATAGTAATAATCTAGATAAGAATCTGTGACCAGAAGTGTTCCTGTTTCATTATTTATTTTAAATAAGTCTTTTATATCTCTAAATTCTATTCTACGAAAATAATCATGAAAAATTTCTTCGTATTTTTCCATGGAAAGATTACTTAATTCACTATGTTTTAAAAAAGAAATTGTTTTGCCAAAAAGAGAGAGTTTAATACGATATTTTTTTAAAAAGGTTTCCAATTCTTCTTTAAAAAGAGAACTATTTATAATCTCTTCTTGATGGAGACTTTCAAAAGTTTCGTGGTGAATCTTTCCATCTTCGTTTAAAAAAAAGAACTCATTATCACATATATAACATGCCATATGATTTTTCTTCATATTTATCAACTCGCTTGTTTCTTTAAATATTTTTGTTTTGTCCTTTCTCCCCCTTTAATATGTCTTTCTTCTAGATGTTTATCTAAAATCATACGTACTTTTTGGTAGAGAAAAGGTTGGATTAAAATTAATCTTTCTTGAATATCTTTATGAATTGTACTTTTGCTTACATGAAAATACTTGGCTGTTTCTCTAATTGTTTTTTTAGAATCTATTATATACTTTGCTTCGTTTACTACTCGTTTTTTTAAATTTTTATTCATTGAAATAACCCCTTGCTATACTATATGTTTTAGGGGTTATCGTATTCTTAATTTAATTCATTTATATCCATTTTATAGAAATTTTCTGGGTTGATTACTTTACCATCAAAATTAACTTCAAATAACATGGAATTGGCATTGGAACAGAATTTATTGGTATTGCTTTTTCCAAGTACGGTACCTTGAGAAATTGTATCATTTACTTTAACACTGACATCTTTAAGGCCATAATAAATGGTTGTCAAACTAGAATTATGAGATACATAAACAATTGTGTTTAATAATTCATCTTGTTTAATATCTAAAATTGTTCCATCATAAACACTTACAACATCAAATTCTTCTTCACTACTATAAACAACTCCGCTATTTTGTAAGTAGGTATTTTCATAATAGATTAAAGATTTTTCTTGTTGTTCACTTGTTGCATTCATATCATAAAAATATTTGTTTATCCCAACTTTATCACTAGTGTATGGTTTTATAAAGTTGGTGTTTTCTGTTAGATTGGTAACAGGTGTAATTGGTTCTAAAATAGAATCCATTACATACTTTCCATCACTTTCAACATTTGATGGTTGTAAATTTTTGATAAGAGTTATAGAGGATAACATAATTATAGTAATACTTAAAATGGCAATACCTAGTTTTACTTGTTTTTTTAACCTTCTTTTGGTCATCTTTTCACCTTCCTGTTAGATAGTTTCACCCAAAAGAAAAATTTTTATACCATTTTATTAATTGTGATGTCCTTATAATAATAATTTAATATTTGTTTGTAATCGTAGCCATCTTTGGCCATGCCATTGGCACCATATTGACTCATACCAACACCATGTCCATAACCTTTGGTTGTAACCAGAATGTTTTTTTCATTAATATCAAAAGAAAAATCCGTAGAACGAAGATTTAGTAAAGAACGTATTTCCGTTCCTTTATAGGTTTGGTTATTAATCGTTAAGTAATTAATTCGATGGCTAGCGCTATAATTAATGTTATCAATGGTTATTGTTTGGCATTCTGCAAGTTTTAATTTTGCACAAAATTCCTCTTTAGAAAAAGTTGTGGTTACTAAAAAGTTATTTAGACTTTCATTATCCCAAGTAGAAGAAACCGCTTTAATATAAGGTAAATCTTCTTCAAAAACACTTTTAGAATCTTCGGTTGCTCCATTACTCATGGAAAAGTAAAATGCTTCTATTATTTCATCGTTATAATACATGACTTCTTTTTCGGTATCTTTTACAGCTTCCGTAATTTTATTTAGATAATAATGATATTGGTCACCCCATTTTTCTTTCATTTCGTCTTCTGTTAAGTAAACTTGATGGGTAATATCCGACAAAACATCATAATTGTTATTCTCATTATGTAATATTTTATACATCGCGTAACTACGTGAGGCGACGGCTTGGGCTTTTAGGGCTTCGGTTTCAAAAGAGGCGGGCATTTCCCCAGCTATTACACCGATGATATAATCTTCTATTTTTAATTCTTCAATCTGTTCTTCTTTGGTTTTGACTTTTATGGTTTTTTCCTTGTTAAAAAAAGAGTGGTCTTTCTTTTTTATTTCAACCACTCCAATTAATAGAATACTTAAAAAAATGGTAATACCTAACAGTATTTTATTTTTCATATTCTCTCCTTATACGATTGTACTACACTCCAAAAAATCAAAGATAAAGTTTGTTAATAGATAAGCTAGAACAAAGGATAAAACCATTACAAGAACTCTTGTTTCCCAAACTTTATTCTTTTTTATTATTTTTTCAAAGTTGATACCGCTAAGTGCAAAAATACATAACATAATGTTAACAAAATATATAATTAACTTATAGTTCATTCTATTCCCTATTTTCATATTTTATGATTTTATTTATTCTATTTAAGTGTCTTTCTTCACTTGCTGGTTTTGTACTTATAAAAACATTGACGATTTCCATCGCCTTATGGATAGACATATCTCCAGCAAGAGCAATGATATTGGCACCATTATGATTTTTAGATTTGAAGGCATCATCTTCATTTAATACTCGAGCACAGCGAATACCTTTTACTTTGTTGGCAGCAATACTTATTCCGATACCATTGCCACAGATTAATATTCCTAATGCCTCTTCATTATTTATAACATTTTCTCCTACTTCAAAAGCAAAATCTGGATAATCATCTGACTCACTATTTTGTAATTTGGTATCTTGAATTAGAAATCCATCTTCTGTTAAATTTTTGATAATCTCTTGCTTTAAAACTGCCCCTCTATGGTCAGAACCAATAAATAGTTTCATATTCACTTTTCCTTTCGTAAAAAAACTATATTAAAGCATAATACACACTTAAATTATATCAAAAAAACTGCGATTATGCAGTTTTATTATCTTTGTTTATACCATATTTACGGTTAAATTTTTCAATATTTCCAGTCTTTTTAACGTTTCCTTGTTTTCCTGTATAAAAAGGATGACATTCGCTACAAATTTCAACTTCCATATTTTCTTTTGTAGATCTTGTTTTAAATGAAGCACCACAAGCACATTTAATCGTTGCTTCTTTCATTTCTGGATGAATATTTGCTTTCATATTACGCTCCTTTCGCCATACCTAATCCTAGGCATAGTAATTTCATTTCTTATGTATTATACCATATTTTATTAACTTAGCAATAGTTTTATGTTGTTTTGTTCTTATTTTCCTGAAATTATTTGACAGCAAGGACGATACGAAAACTATCATCACTAAAGCTTCCACCTGTATTATATGAAAAATAGAAAATGCCATCACGTTCTCTTCCATTATCACAACCACCACGATAAAACCACGGATAGCTCGAAGAAACAAACATTGATACATCGCCGTACATAGAACTTATATAATAGCTACTAGAAGAGATAAATGGTCCTAGTTCCCCAGTAGCATCACCAAGGATTCTTCTTTCCCAATGTGCACTATCTGTTCCATAATTATAAATATCATAGTATCGTTTATCTTGTAAATTTTCTGTTGATAAACCACTCAAACTAAGATTACTTTGCCATATAACTGTTGCTGTATATTCACATGCCCCTCCATTCATATCGTAAACTCCACTATAATTTCCGGTGGTACTTGCTAACTGGTTACTATCTTGAGTGCCATATGTTGCACTACCCGTATGACCAGTCGTGTAACTATTATTAGAGGATACTTCCGTACAATCATTTTCTCCACTACATCTTCCATACATACTTTGGGTTAAATAAGCTACCGCTCCCCACTCGGTATTCTTTATTAAATGACTTTGTAACTTGTCTTTATAATTTTTTATTTTTTGAAAAGCCTCTTCTGTACTTACGTTTGTCCAACTTGCTACATTTGGTTTTATTTGAATATTTCCACTATTACTGCTTGTTTCAAACTTTGCCATCCAGAATCCAGTTGTGTCAAAGGCTAAGAATGCGGGATGCGTCATATAATCTCCTACTTTACAATGTCCACTTTCTCCACTTGCTCCTTGTATTCCGTTATCGAGCATTGGTGTTTTACATTCGCCTTCTCCATCTTCTGTATTTATTATGCCAAATTTTATATTTATTGCTTTGTTTTGTTTGGTTGTTTCCAATTGTGTAGTACCAAAATATTTTCCCATATTTTCATCAAAAAGTTGATAGCTAAACTTCGGTATCCATACAAAATAACTTTCGATATCAGTTTCTGGTATTTCGTTTCCTACTTTATAATTATCTGTTTTATCACTTGTTAGTATGACTGCATTTGCCCATTGCTTTTGAGAATAATCATACCATTCTTGATTGTCTTCGGTTGTTTTATATACTTTACCATTATCTTTTATAATAACTGGTATCATTCCATCTCCTAATACTGGCTCTGCCCCATTTAAGCCACTTGTTGTATTTATTGTTTTAAATGCTACTGTACATTTTACTTTCTTGGCATTTCCATCAGTCTTTATATTTTCTAAACTCCAACTTCCATTATTCCAATCTGCTGTTACATTGTCTTCACAGTCTACTTTTTCTACTATGTATCCGCTATCTTTATTTGGAAAAGTTTTATTGGTTTCTGTTTTTCCATCTATGGTAAAAGCTAAGGTTATATCTTTGGTACTAAAATCTGGTACTGTTCCTTTTAAGACATCAAACGATGCTTTTTCTTCATACATAGCAAAACTTGCGATTAAACTTATACCTCCAATTATGAGTATTATTGCTATTATACTTCCAATTATAATTTCTTTTTGCTTCTTATTTTTATCAAATCGTTTTAAGTCCTCTGTTTCCTTTTTATGATTTATTTGCATTTTTGTGTACCCTCTTCCATATACAAAACATCTATTGTATTTATTTAAATTATACAAAATATGTTTTGTATCGTCAACACAAAAGATGTTTTGTATGAAACTATAGATTTAGAGGTGTACTATGAATATTAATAGATTAAAAGAAATTCGTGAAGATAAAGATTTATATCAAAAAGAGGTGGCTGATTTTTTAAAAATTAAGCAACAACAATATAGTGAATATGAAATTGGTAAACGCCTGATTCCCATTAATTATCTTAGTGAACTGGCAGATTTTTATGATACAAGTATAGATTATTTACTTGGTAAAACAAATGAAAGAAAACCTTATCCTAAAGCAAAATAAAAAAGCATTTTACGTGCTTTTTTTAAAATTGAATTTCGCTACCCTTGGCTTCGGTATATAAATCTTCAAATTTACCTTTTCTACTTAGAATCATAAATATTAATAAACCAATAATAAACAATACAATTGATACAAGTTGAGCTACTTTAAATCCACCAAGCATTAATGAATCGGTTCTTAAAGACTCTATAAAGAATCTTCCCACACTATACCACATTAGATAAATGCTTGTTAATTGACCAACTTTTAAATATTTATAATGTTTAACAACTAAAAGTACCAATACTCCTAATAAACACCATAGAGATTCATAAAAGAATGTTGGGTGATAATATACACCATTAATATACATTCCTTTGATAATAAAATCAGGGATATGGCTATTTTGTAATGCTGTTAGAGTTGTTGAGATTCCATGTGCTTCACCATTAAAAAAGTTTCCCCAACGTCCTATCGCTTGACCAAGTAATAATGGAATACTTAACATGTCTGTAATTTTAGATACACGTGTGTTATACTTGCGACAGTAAAGAACTAGGGTAATAAAACCACCAAGTAATCCACCATGAATGGCAAGACCACCTTCCCATACTTTAAAAATACTAATTGGATCATGTAAGTAATACTTATAATTAAATATTACGTAATAAATTCGAGCTCCTATAAAGCTAAAGATTATTATCCAAAAGGCAAGATTAAATAAGAAGTCTTTGGAAAATTCGTATTTTTTTCCTTCTTTCATAAATAAATGGAGTCCTATTAGAATTGCTACTAATAAAAGAACTGAATACCAACGAATGCCTAATCCAAAAACATTTATTATAACTGGATTCATACTATACCTACTTTCTTTTTAAATTATAACATTTTCTTTATGCAAAAAGTAAAAAAATGCACAAAATGTACATCGTTTTTTACTATACTTTGTTATTTTAAATATTTTTTCAAATATTGTCCAGTGTAGGAATTGGAATTATTGGCTACTTCTTCTGGTGTTCCTGTTGCCATAATTGTACCACCATTATCTCCACCTTCTGGCCCTAAATCTATAATATAATCTGCTACTTTTATAACATCCAAGTTGTGTTCAATAACCACAACTGTATCACCATTATCCACAATTCTTTGTAAGATAACAAGTAATTTTTTAATATCAGCAGAATGAAGTCCAGTGGTTGGTTCATCTAAAATGAATAAACTTTTTCCAGTCGGTTTCTTTTGTAATTCTTTAGCAAGTTTTACACGACCTGCTTCTCCACCTGATAGGGTTGGTGCTCCTGCTCCAAGTTCAACATAAGATAAGCCCACATCCATCATTATATCTAATTTAGCTTTAATTTTAGGAACATTGGCAAAAAATTCTTCAGCTTCTTCGACACGCATTTGTAAGACTTCTGAAATGTTTTTATCTTTAAATTTAATATTTAAGGTATCTTTATTATAACGTGTTCCTTTACATACATCGCAGGGAACATAAACATCGGGTAGGAAGTGCATTTCGATTTTTTTCACTCCATCGCCATAACAAGCTTCACATCTTCCACCTTTGACATTAAAGGAAAATCTCGATTTATCAAAGCCACGCATTTTACTTTCTTTCATTTCTGCAAATAAATCACGAATGTTATCAAAGACTCCAACATAAGTGGCAGGGTTACTTCTTGGTGTTCTACCAATTGGGTCTTGGGAAATTTGGACAACTTTATCAATATTATTAAGACCTTTTATTTTTTTACATTTGCCAGGAAGCACTTTTGATTTTGGATATAAACTTTTAAAGACAGATTTGTATAAAACTTCATTGATTAAGCTACTTTTTCCTGAACCAGATACACCGGTGACACAAACAAATTTGCCTAAAGGAATTTTAACATCAATATCTTTTAAGTTATGTTCACTGGCTCCAATGATTTCTAAGCTTTTTCCATTTCCTTTACGGCGTTTTTTAGGAACATCGATTTTTTCAATTCCTGCTAAGTATCTTCCTGTAATTGAATTTTTATTTTTCATGACTTCTTCAGGAGTTCCACAAGCAACAATTTGTCCACCTTCTCTACCAGCACCAGGACCAACATCTACTAAGTAATCAGCAGCCATCATGGTATCGGTATCGTGTTCTACAACAATTAAAGTATTTCCTAAATCGACCATTTCTTTTAAAGAAGCAATCAGTTTATCATTGTCTCGTTGGTGAAGTCCAATACTTGGTTCATCTAAAACATATAATACCCCGCTTAATTTACTACCAATTTGGGTAGCAAGACGAATTCTTTGTAATTCTCCACCAGATAAAGTCCCAGCCATACGGTCAAGCGTAATATAATCGAGACCAACATTTTTTAAGAACTCTAAACGATTAATGATTTCTTTTATAATAAGAGCACTAATTTCTTGTTCTTCTTTATTTAGTTTTAAGTTTTTGATAAAATCTAAAAGTTTTCCAATACTCATTTGGGTCATTTCATAAATATTTTTCTTTCCGACAAAAACATTTAAAACACTTTCTTTTAATCTTGCTCCATGACAAACTGGACATTCTACTTCCATCATATAGTTATCTAACCATTCACGTATCCAAGTCGAAGAGGTTTCTAAATATCTTCGTTCTAGATTGGTTATCACCCCTTCAAAATAGCGCGTAACGTAACGTTTATTGCCGTTTTTTGCTACATACTCAAAATTTAACTCGTCTGGACTTCCAAAGAATAAAATTTGACGTTCTTTTTTGGTTAAGTTTTTAATTGGTTTATTCATATCGATATGGTAATAGTCGCAGGCCGTTTTGACATCAGTATAAAATATATTTTGGTCATCGCTCATGGTAGAGATGGCACCTTCATTAATGGATAAAGAATCATCGGGAATTAATAAACTTTCTGAGATGGCTGTTTTAAATCCTAAACCTTTACATTCAGGGCACGCACCAAATGGAGCGTTAAAGGAAAACATTCTTGGCTCTAAATCTGGAATAGAATAGTTACATTTAATACAAGCAAATTTTTCACTCCAAAGCATTTCTTCTCCACCAATGACATGGATTAATACCATACCATCTGCTAATTTTGTAGAAGTTTCAATGGCTTCAAAAATACGGCTTCGTTCTTCTTCTTTTAAAACAATACGATCGACGATGACTTCTATGGTATCTTTTTTATTTTTTTCTAATGTGATTTCTTCGTCTAGAGAACGAACTTCACCATTGATTCTGGCTTTCGTAAATCCTTGACGTCTTAAATCGTCTAATAAATCTTGATGCATTCCTTTTTCGTCTTTCACTACAGGTGCCATAATTTCTAATTTGGTCCCCATTTCTAAATTCATTACTTTATTGGTCATTTCTTCAATGCTTTGGTGCACAATAGGTTCATGGTGATTTGGACAATAAGGAACACCAATTCTTGCATATAAAAGTTTTAAATAATCATATATTTCCGTAACTGTTCCTACTGTACTACGAGGGTTATTGTTGGTTGTTTTTTGATCAATGGCAATACTTGGACTTAACCCTTCTATAGAATCGACATCTGGTTTATCAGAACCACCTAAAAATTGTCGAGCATAAGAAGATAGACTTTCTACAAACCTTCTTTGGCCTTCAGCATAAATCGTATCGAAAGCTAAGCTACTTTTCCCTGAACCAGATACTCCAGTCATAACAATTAATTTATTTTTCGGTAAATCTAAATCAACATTTTTTAAATTATTCTCTCTTGCTCCACGAATAATAATTTTTTGATTATTCACGTTTCTACACCTCTACTTGCATTACTTATTTTACCACTAAATAAGTATTTTTATTTGCAAAATTACTATAGCATACAATTATTCGTGTTGCAAGAAAAAAGATACATTACGTATCTAAAAAATTATAAGAAGAAAGCGTACATTAACTTTCGGGAGCTAGAACGACACGGAAAGTACCTGCCCTTCCACCATCCATATGGTGAAAGGAAAATACACCACCAGTTTGAATTTCATAATCCCAGTAATATCCACCGCGATAAAACCATGGGTGAGTAGAATCCAAAAACTGCGCCATTTCCATATACATTGAACCTATGTAATGTTGATTAGAATATTTATCTTTTTCACTCATAGAAAACGGACCAAATTCTCCTGTGGCATCTCCGAGTATTCTTTTTGAATAGTTGGTTGCTGATGAATATTTATAAATATCATAATATCTCTCATCAGACAAACTGGATGAATCCAAACCACTATTACCATACATTGGCTCTGTATTTTCTTGATTAAGCATGACACTAGCTAAAACTTCCCATTCTCCTCCATGTAAATCATAAATTCCACTATAATTGTTAGTTGTACTTGCTCCTACTGAATTATTTACGTATGATGTTTTATTTTCTGCTCCAGTAACTGTACTGAAATTTCCTGCTACTCTTGTACATGAATTTTGGGTACATCTTCCATAAATACTTTGTGTAAGATTTGCAATTGCTCCCCATTCGGTATTTTTCATCATATGACTTTGTAGATTCGTTGTTTCTTTATAAGATTTTGCTATTTGGAAACCTTCTCCTATCGTATCAACAATCCAAGCCGATACATTTGGTTTGATTTGAATTTGATTTGCACTATTTTTATTTGGTTCAAATTTACCTACCCATATCCCATTTGTATCAAAGGCTAAAAACGCGGGATGGGTAATGTAATCCCCTTGTTTACATTCTCCACTTCCTCCAGATTCTCCTTGATATTCATTTAGCATGGGCGTTGCACATTCTCCTGCTATGCCATCTTTTGTATTTACAAGACCAAACTTTATGTCGATAACCATGTTTGTTTTATTTCCTTTTCCAGTTTGCGATTCATAAAGACCTAATTTATCATCAAATAATTTATAACTATATTTTGGTATCCATACAAAATAACTTTCTATCCAATCCTCTTGTATTTGAGTACCTGCCTCAATATTTTGACTTTTTCCTGTTTCATTTAGTATAACAGCATTCGCCCATCTTTTATCTTTATAACTATACCAGTCTTCTTTTAAATCGGCTTTCTTTACCACACCTTTATCCTCTATCGTTACTGGTACTAACTCTTCATTTAATACTGGGTCGGCTCCATTTAAGATATCTTCTCTATATTCTTCTGTAAAATGTACTGTACATACTACCTTTTTATTTTCACCTGGCTCTACATTTATTAAGCCCCAATATTGACTACTCCAATCCGCCGTTGCTCCATTTTGACATTCGGTACTTTTTACATAAAGTCTCGAATCTTTTTTAGGAAAATTACCTGACCCAGGTTTTCCATCTATTGTATAAGCAAGAATTATATCTCCATTATTTGCAAAATCAGGTACGGTTCTTTTTAACACATCAAAGGTTTGTTTTTCTTCATACATAGCAAAACTCCGGTATAGACTTATACCTCCTATTATTGCTACTATTGCTATTATGAATCCAATTATAATGTTTTTTTGCTTCCTATTTTTATTAAACCGCTTTAAGTCCTCTGGTTTTCTATTATTATCTAATATACCCCCCCCCCAGACGACTATTTGTCTCGGTTGGGAGGTACTTTTTGAAACTTTTCATTTCTCTTTTCCTCCATATCTTAATCTAATTCTACTCTTTTTTTCGTGTTTTGACAAGATATGAAAAACTTCTCCCCAAAATCTATTTTACAGCAAGAACGACGCGGAAAGAACGGCCAGTTGCATTTGCTCCATTAAAACGAGTACAAGCAAATATTCCTGAATAATTCTCTGAAGATACCGAACCACCACGTTGAATCCATGGATATGTTGGATCAAGTAGATTAGCATAATCATTAAAAAATGCACTATAATAAAATAATTCAGTACCACGATATGTACTGGAAAATGGTCCAAGTTCTCCTGTGGCATCTCCAAGAATTCTTCTTTCCCAAAAAGCAAAACTTGTATTATATAAATACGTTTCATAAAATCTTTTATCTTTTAATTCTGTATCTAAATCAGAAGCGATGAATCCGCTATTACTATACATTGGATTTTTATTTTGACTGTCTAGCATAACACTTACCATTTGTTCCATTGCTCCACCACTCATATCATAGATGCCACTATAATTTCCGGTGGTACTTGATGCAACAGATGCTTGTGTTGTATATGCCGTTAATGTTCCAGAATAACCTGTTTTATAACCACTATTATTATTTGCCATTACTTCGGAACATGAAGTATTATCACATCTTCCATACATACTTTGGGTTAGATAAATAACTGCTCCCCATTCGGTGTTTTTCATCATATGGCTTTGCAATTCAGGTTTATAATTATAGCCTAATTGAAACATAGTTTTTACATTTGAATTTGACCAAGCAAAGGAATCAGGTTTGATAATTATTTTTTCTAAATATGACTCACTATAAGAATTTTGAGCAGTCTTTCCAGAACTACTAGCACCTAACTCACCTGTTTCAAACTTACCAACCCATAAACCATTCACATCAAATGAAAGAAATGCTGGATGCGTCATCCATTCTCCAACATCACAATGCCAACTTTCTCCTGATAATCCTTGAGTTCCTTCTTCATTCATAGGAGTTGTGCACTCACCCTTTACACTATCACTTGTATTGGTTACACCAAAACGAATATTTATTGCTCTATTTTTTTTCTCTGAATCTAAACTTGACGTAGTTGCATATTTTCCCATATTTTCGTCAAAAAGTTGATAACTAAACTTTGGTATCCACACAAAATAACTTTCGATATCTGTTTCGGATATTTCTGCGTTATCAGCATATTCGTTATTTTTAGCTGCTTCTGTTAAGATAACGGCATTTGCCCATTGTTTTGCTTCATAATCATACCAGTCTTCACTATCTTCGGATGTTTTATACACTTTTCCATTCTCTTTTATAACGACTGGAATCATTTCTTCTCCCAATACTGGTTCTGCTCCATTTAAGCCACTTGATGTATCGATTTTTTTAAATGCTACTGTGCATTTTACTTTCTTTGCTTCTCCATTATTTTCTATATTTTCTAGACTCCATGTACTATTATTCCATGTGGCTTCTACCCCATCTTCACATGAAACATCTTCTACTATATAGCCATCACTCTTATTTGGAAAGTTAGTATTGGTTTGGGTTTGTCCGTCTATGGTAAAAGCTAAGTTTATATCCTTTGTACTAAAATTAGGTACTGTTCCTTTTAATACATCAAAGGTTTGTTTTTCTTCATACATAGCAAAACTTCGGTACAGACTTATACCTCCAATTATGAGTGTTAACCCTATTATGCTTCCCATTATAATTTGTTTTTGTTTCTTATTTTTGCTAAACCTTTTTAGTTCCATGATTTCACCCATTTCACATCACATTTTGTGATATTATAACTCCATTATATCCCATTTTGAGTTACCAATCAATATCTTATTTTGAGATATAGTAAAATCCTCTTAAGGTGAAATAAATGAATAGACTAAGAGAACTTAGAGAAGATAACGACTTATTACAAAAAGATGTTGCCAAAATTTTAAATATGTCTCAAAATGGATATTCTTCTTATGAAACAGGTAGATTAGATATACCCACAGATGTATTAAAAAAATTAGCTGCATATTATCATACAAGTATTGACTATATTTTATACTTAACTGATGAAAGAAAACCTTATCCTAAAAGTATCATAAAAGAAGACTAAGACTCTTGAAAACCAATTAAATTATGCTATAATAAAAACTTGTCTGGAGGTTATTGTTATGCATATTAAAGAACTAAGTATTCATGAATTCGAAAGTTTTGTTGACAAGAGTGGATTTGGAAGTCATTATCAAACCTATGAATATGCAATTTTAATGAAGGACAATGGTTTTGACTTTGAAATGATTGGCTTAGTAGACGAAAACAATACTGTTGTTGCAGCAAGTTTAATTCTTATTAAAAAATTAACGAAGTTCTTTAAATATGGTTACGCTCCAAAGGGATTTATTTTAGATTATTCAAACAAGAAATTATTGAAGGAATTTACAGATAAAGTAATTGAGTATTATAAAAAAAAGTTAGTCTTTATTAAAATAAATCCCGAAATTGCTATTGCGGAAATTAATACAAAAACTTTTAAAAAAACTTATAATGAAAATGTGCAAATTATTAAATCTTTACTTGATTTAGGTTATGTTAAATTAAAAGATAATTTGTATTTTGAATCTACTCTTCCAAAATATAATGGAATTGTAAATTTAAAACAATTTTCTTTAGAAAATCTTGATAAAAATACAAGAAATAAAATAAAACGGGGTGCTTCAAAAGGACTTGATATTGAAATTGCCGATTATAGTGGCATTGATATTTTATATAATTTTATTAAAAAGAAGAGAAATAAAGATTCTTTTTATTATAAAAGTTATTATCGTGCTTTTTCTCATTCAAAAAATGTTGATTTATTTTTGGTGAGTTTAAATACAAATGATTTTTTGGTAAATTCGAAGAATACTTATGATAATGAATTTGATCATAATCAACAAGTTGCTAACAAATTAATGGAGCATCATTCAGAAAAAAATTTGCATATTAAAATGAATTCTGATAAAATTTTGCTTTCTTATAAAAATGATGTTTTGGATGCTCAAGATAAAGTTTCTAAAGGTGACAAAATTTATATCGCCGGAGCTTTAGTAATCAAATATCAAAATCATTTTCAAATTGTTATAAGTGGCTATGATACAAAATATAAAAGTTTTAATCCAAATTATTTTATGCACTATAAAATTCTTGATTATTATAAAAAATATTATGATTTTGCTGACTTAAATGGAATGACTGGAGATTTTACTAAGAATAATCCTTATAAGGGTTTAAATGATTTTAAATTAGGATTTAAACCAAAAGTTTATGAATTTATTGGGGAGTATGATTTAGTGATTCGCCATTCTATTTATACTTCCTTATTAAAAAGTGGAAAATTAGCTAAAATTTTTAATAAAACAGATATAAAAACGAAGTAGAAAATTACTTCGTTTTTCAATTTTCATAAATTTCTTTGTAACATGCGTTTTCTCTGTTTTCATGAAAAGCTGTATGTAATTCTCTTATCTTTTCATGAATTCCTTGAACTACTTTTAGATATCCACTATTTTCATGTAAGGTTAAAATAGAAATAGTATAAGGATTTTTTTCTAAACTTAAACCAATATCATGGTAGTTATCTGCATAGCTTCCATATTTATGATAAATTTTAATGGTATCGGTATTAAAAGCATTGCGTTCATTGTTATCCATAATACTTTTTAAGAATGGACCATATTCTTCATTTTCGGTGATAATTTTATAGGCTTCTTTTAAATAAATATTGGTATCTTCGGCGGTTTGATTGCCATAATTATCCCCACCTGTTAGTATTACTTTGGCTCCTAAACTTTCACCATATTCTTTTAAAGTATTAAACCCAATATAATCAAGAAGCATTAAATGAGCACTATTATCACTTACTGATATAGCATAAGTGATTAGATCTCTTAAGGTTACTTCTTCACCAATTTTTCTTTTAGACATTCCGCTACTAAAACCTTTAACATATTTGTTTGTATACGTAACTGTTTCGGTATCCAAATCCACATTTCCTTTTATTGCTTCATTGATTAAATAAATTGCATCGACAATTTTGATAAGGCTACATCCATAATAAACAGTATTTGCTTTATATTGATAGGTAAAACCGGTGGTAATATCTTCATACATAACACTTGCTTTGTATTTATTTTCATTGATATAAGCATCAATATTTTCTTTCATTTCCAAAAGTTCTTCGGTAAGTTCTTCTTCTTCGAAAGGTTTTGCTAAACAAGAGTCATATTTTTCTTTTTGTTCTTTTTCTTTTTTTAATCTTTCTTCTTCAGCATGATTATTGATGGAAGGAAGAAATACATCGTTGTTTTCTTTATTTTGATTAAAAATTAATACTCCCATAAAAACTAGAATAGTTAAAAGAAATAGCCAAACTATTTTTTTTAAATGTCTTTTTCTTCTTCGTTTTGCCATTTACTTCACCTACCATATAAGATAGTATCATATTTCTTAAAAAAGCAAAAGAGAATATCCTTTTCTCTTATGTAAACTTTTTTCTATTCCTTTTCTTTTAAAAAACGCTTTAACAAGAATGTTAAGAAATAAGGGAAGGTATAAAATTGATTAGCAAAGCCAATGTTTTTATTTGCTAATTTTATTCCATATTTGATATCTTTATATTGTTTGTCTTGTAATAAATGATTTAGTGATTTGGTTGGATTATCATTACTTTTTACTTCTATTGGAATTAATGAATCAGCGTCTCTAACAAAGAAATCCATTTTAATAGTGCTTTTATCATTTTTATAAAAATATAAAGAATACCCCTCTTTTACGAGCATTTCACCAACGATATTTTCATATAGAGCACCTTTATACGTATTAAAGTTCTTGTTACTTCTTAAATCTTCTTGGGCTTCCTCATCAAGAGTTCCAATTAATAATCCAGTATCTCTAAAATATAATTTATAAGAATTAGGGTTATAATTTCCTTTTAAGGGAAGTTCTACTTGTGATAAACAATAGCATATATTTATTATTCCGGCATTTTCTAGCCATTCCATGACTCCAATATATTCTCTATTTCTAGCTCCATTTTGAAGTTTTGATATTTGAAATTTTTTATTTTCATTGCCAAGAAAAACAGGTATTTTTCTAAACACATTTAATATTTTAGTTTTGTCTAATCCACCCGCATATTTCGTAATATCTTCTTCATAGTCTAATAATATTTGACGTTGCATTTCTAGAATGCCTGAATAATTTTTTTGTTCTATAAAACGAGCCACTATAGCAGGCATACCTCCTATTATCATGTATTCTTGAAAATTTGTCTTCATAACATCATACATTGTTTGAGATAGTGGTTCACATTTTAACATAGAAGAGTATAGGTCTTCAATTTGGTCTTCTTTGTAGCCTTTTGCCCATAAAAATTCTTCAAAATCCATGGAATACATTTCATAATCTTGTTTATTTCCAACGCTATTCGATTCAATTTCATTGTAGTTTATTCCCATTAGAGAACCAGAACAAATTACATCGAATCGTCCATCCAAATGAAATGATTTTAGAGAAGTTGCAGCGTTTATACAATCTTGAATTTCATCAAAAAAGATTAAGGTATTATGTGGTTCAAAAGTAAGATTCGGATTGATTAAAGAAATATTTTTTAAAATTGTATCTACTTCATAACCATTATCAAATATAGATTGGTATTGTTTTTGTAAGACAAAGTTAATTTCTACCACATATTTGTAATTTTGCTTTCCAAAGTTTTCGATTGCAGAAGTTTTTCCTACTTGTCTAGCACCTTTCACTATTAATGGTAATTTATTTTTATCTTGTTTCCATTCAATCAAAAATTGATCTATTTTTCTTTTTAATCTTGGCATTTTATCACCTTCTAAAAAAAAGTATATCACAAAATTCCACTACTTTTAACTACTTTTTTCACAAAGTTCCAGGTTTTTTAAGCCTTATTTTCACAAAATTCCTGATTTTTAACTTTTTTATAAAAAGTTAACCATTAAAAAACTTCCACAAGGGAAGTTTTAAAGTTTCATTATTCAATGATTTCAGAAACTACACCAGCACCAACAGTACGTCCACCTTCACGGATAGAGAATTTAGTACCGTTTTCAAGAGCAACTGGAGCAATTAATTCTACAGTCATATCTACGTTGTCACCAGGCATAACCATTTCAACTCCACTAGGAAGTTCGATAACACCTGTAACATCAGTAGTACGGAAATAGAATTGTGGTCTGTAGTTTGAGAAGAATGGAGTATGACGTCCGCCTTCTTCTTTGCTTAGAACATAAACACTAGCTTTAAATTTATGATGTGGAGTAACACTTCCAGGTTTAGCTAGAACTTGACCACGTTCAACTTCGTCACGAGCAGTACCACGTAGTAATACACCTGCGTTGTCTCCTGCTTGAGCAAAGTCTAATTGTTTTCTAAACATTTCAATACCAGTACATACAGTTTTTTGAGTAGGTCTTAAACCAACGATTTCAACTTCGTCGTTAAGATTTAAGATACCACGTTCAACACGTCCTGTAACAACTGTTCCACGTCCAGAAATTGTGAATACATCTTCAATACTCATTAAGAATGGTTTGTCTGTATCACGAACTGGAGAGTCAATGTAATCATCAACTGCAGCCATTAAATCACGAATAGATTGAGCAGCAGCTTCGTCTCCTTCAAGAGCTTTTAGAGCACTACCACGGATAATTGGGCATTCAGTATCGAATCCATATTCTCCTAATAATTCTCTAATTTCCATTTCTACTAAGTCAAGTAATTCAGGATCATCTACTTGGTCACATTTATTCATGTAAACAACAATTTTAGGTACTCCAACTTGACGAGATAATAGGATATGCTCTCTTGTTTGAGGCATTGGTCCATCTGCAGCAGATACAACTAGGATTGCACCATCCATTTGAGCAGCACCAGTAATCATGTTTTTAACATAGTCAGCATGTCCTGGGCAGTCAACGTGAGCATAGTGACGTTTTTCAGTTTCATACTCAACGTGTGCAGTATTAATTGTAATACCTCTTTCTCTTTCTTCAGGTGCTTTGTCGATATCAGCATAGTCAACAAATTTACCAAAATATTTTGTAATAGCAGCTGTTAATGTTGTTTTACCATGGTCAACGTGTCCAATAGTACCAATATTAACATGTTCTTTTGAACGATCATATTTTTCTTTTGCCATCGTTTTTTTCTCCTTTCAATATATTATTATTTTATCTAATGCTTGAATGTTTTTCAAGTATTATTTTTAGTTAACGCTGTTTTTCTTTATGATTTCTTCAGCGATAGATTTTGGAACTTCTTCATAGTGATCAAGTTCCATTACAAAGTTACCACGACCTTGGGTATTTGAACGCAAACTTGTTGCATAACCAAACATTTCAGCAAGTGGTACCATTGCGGTAATTTGAAGAGCATTTCCACGAGATTCTTGTCCTAGTGGACGTCCTCTTCTACTTGTTAAGTCACCCATAACGTTACCCATGTATTCATCAGGAACGGTTACAGCAACTTTCATAACGGGTTCAAGAAGAACTGGTTTACATTTATTCTTGGCTTCTTTTAATGCCATAGAAGCAGCGATTTTAAATGCCATTTCACTTGAATCGACATCATGGTAAGATCCATCAAATAGAGTTGCTTTAACATCTACCATTGGATATCCAGCAAGAATTCCACCTGCCATTGCTTCTTGTAAACCTTTATCGGTTACTGGGATGTATTCACGAGGAACAACACCACCAACAATGGCATCAACGAATTCATAACCCTTTTCTGGATTTGGTTCAAAACGAACCCATACGTGACCATATTGTCCACGACCACCAGATTGTTTAATATACTTACCTTCACATTCACCCATTTGGGTAATGGTTTCACGATAAGCAACTTGAGGTCGACCAATATTTGCCTCAACGTTAAATTCGTCTTTCATTCTTCTTACTAAAACTTCAAGGTGTAATTCACCCATACCGCTTATAACGGTTTGTCCTGTTTCAGGATCTGTTTTATATTTGAATGTTGGATCTTCTTCAGCAAGTTTTTGTAGAGCAACACCAAGTTTTTCTTGGTCAGCTTTACTTTTTGGTTCAATTGCTTCATCAATAACAGGAAGTGGGAATTCCATTCCTTTCATGATAACTGGATTTTTTTCATCACATAATGTATCCGCTGTTGTGGTATTTTTAAGTCCTACTGCAGCAGCAATTTCACCACAATAGACTTCACTAATTTCTTTACGGTTATTCGCATGCATTTGTAAGATACGTCCGATTCTTTCTTTTTCACCTTTTGTACTATTTACAACATAAGAACCACTTGTTAAGTGTCCTGAGTAAACACGGAAGAAAGCAAGTCTTCCTACAAATGGGTCAGCCATTATCTTAAATGCTAAAGCCGTAAATGGTTCTGAATCACTTGGATGACGGAAAACGTCTTCTCCAGTTTTTGGATCAAAACATTCAATAGATGGAACATCGGTTGGTGCTGGTAAGTAATCTACTACCGCATCAAGGGCAAGTTTAATACCCATATTTGATAAGGCACTACCACACATAACTGGGAAGAATTCAGCAGCCAAAACACCTTTACGAATGGCACTCTTAATTTCTTCTACACTTACTTCTTGTCCCTCTAAATATTTTTCCATTAAAGCATCATCAAATTCAGCTGCGGCTTCAATTAATTCCGTACGTTTTTCTTTTACTAAATCAACTAAATCAGCAGGAATTTCAATTTCAGTTGGTTCCTCTTTTTCACCGCCATCATAATGATAAGCTTTCATTTCTACTAAATCAATGATACCATTAAATTCATTTTCAGAACCAATTGGCCATTGAATTGGTTTATAGTTTACATTTAAACGATTTTTAATTGAGTCTAAAGTAAATTTAAAGTCTGCACCTAGTTTATCCATTTTATTGGCAAAAAACATTCTTGGTACTTTATATTCTGCAGCTTGACGCCATACAGTTTCACTTTGAGGTTCTACTCCAGCGTTAGCATCTAGTAAGCAAATTGCACCATCTAATACTCTTAAAGATCTTTGAACTTCAACAGTAAAATCTACGTGTCCTGGGGTATCGATTATATTTAAACGATAGCCTTTCCAATGGGCAGTTGTTGCAGCAGAAGTAATTGTGATACCTCTTTCTTTTTCTTGCTCCATCCAGTCCATTTGAGATTCACCATCATGAGTTTCTCCAATTTTATGAGTAATTCCAGTATGGAATAAAACACGTTCTGTAAATGTTGTTTTTCCAGCATCAATATGGGCCATTATCCCAATATTTCTTATTTTATCTATTGTAACATCTCTAGCCATCTTTTATTCACCTACCATCTATAATGGGCAAATGCTTTATTTGCTTCTGCCATTTTGTGAGTATCTTCACGTTTTTTAACAGCTCCACCCGTATTTTGGGCAGCGTCCATAATTTCATTAGCTAAATTAATAGCCATTCCTTTACCATTTCTAAGTTTTGCATAGTTTACAATCCAACGTAATGCTAATGCTTGACTTCTTTCATCACTAACTTCTAGTGGTACTTGGTAATTTGAACCACCAACACGACGTGATTTAACTTCTAGAGCAGGTTTAACATTTTCTAGAGCTTCATTGTATACGTCCATTGGTTCTTTACCAGTTTTTTCTTTTATGATATCAAATGCTTCATAAAGAATACTTTGAGCAGTACCTTTTTTTCCATCTTGCATAATTTGGTTTACTAATTTCGTAACTACTTTTGAATTATACACTGGATCTGGTAATACATCTCTTTTTATTGCTCTTCTCTTACGCATTTTAATTTCCTCCTTTATCTATTATTTTTTTGGTTTTTTAGCACCGTATTTACTACGTCCTTGTTGTCTATTTTGTACGCCTTGGGTATCAAGTGTTCCACGTACAATGTGATAACGAACACCGATTAAGTCTTTAACACGTCCACCACGTACTAATACAACACTATGCTCTTGTAAGTTATGTCCTTCTCCTGGAATATAAGCATCAATCTCTTTTCCATTTGAAAGTCTAACTCTCGCATATTTACGAAGTGCTGAGTTCGGTTTTTTTGGTGTCTTTGTTCCAACACGAGTACAAACTCCTCTTTTTTGTGGACTTTTTGCATCGGTTTGTTTTCTTTCAAGGGTGTTAAATCCAACATTTAATACTGGGCTTTTACTCTTTTTGGTTTTCTTCTTTCTTTTGTTCGTAACTAATTGGTTTATTGTAGCCATAATACACTCCTTTCATTAACACACTTCCTGGTGTATCAAATTCTTGATTAAATTAAGTTCTATCGAGGATAGAACCGCTTTTAAAAACCATGATTACTATATCACTCACATTATATGAAAGTCAAGAAAAATATATACTTTTTTTAACTCTTATTTCACGTTACCAAGTTACATCTTGCCATGTTGAATCATTTGGTTTTGGTAAATGTCCGCTATTATTAAACATGTTTGTTATATTTGCACCTTCTTTATGAACAAACTTTTCACCATAATCAATACTCGTTAAACTACTTAGACCTTGAAACATTATTTGCATATTTTCTACTTTACTGGTATCAAACTGTTTTCCTAGATTTAAAGATGTTAAATTCCATAGGTTACTAAACATTCCACCCATATCTTTTACTTCACTCGTATTAAATTTTGTTCCTAAATCAAGTGTTTGTAAACTTTCCATACTTCCAAACATACTGTTCATATCCGTAACTTTACTTGTATCAAATTGGTTTCCTAACTCTAAACTTGTTAGTTTCTTTAAATTTTGAAACATTAATCGCATGTTTTCTACATTACCTGTATTAAACTGATCTCCTAGTTTTAAAGTAATTAATTCTTCTAAGCCATTAAACATACCTTGCATATCCGTTACTAAGCCGGTATTAAATTGACTTCCTAAATCTAAGTGTTTTAATTTTCGATCAAAAGTAAACATGGTATTCATATTTTT
>CANRJW010000021.1 GCA_947631035.1 uncultured Bacilli bacterium | reverse complement strand
TTTGAACTTGGACTAAAAAAGAAAGGCATCCATCATGACATCATTAAACCTTACACACCTAAACATAATGGTAAGGTTGAACGAAGTCATAGAAAAGATAATGAACGGTTTTATAATTGCCATCGCTTTTATTCATTAGAAGATGCCAATCAACAGTTGCAAGTTTATTTAAGGCAATATAATAATTTCCCTATGCAACCATTGAAATGGAAATCTCCTAATGAATTGCTTCGTGATTATTTTAATTTATTAAAATAATCTATCGTTGGTTTGTCGTGACTCTGTCACTTTTGTTTGACAAACCTACACACAATAAATAAATTAAGCAAAAATATTATTGACAACATAAGTCTTTTTCACGTATAATGAAGAAGACTTTTTACTTATAATCTTACTATACTGGCTCGAATGATTGTTTTCGGGAATTTTTCTTTGGAATTTAGAAAGGAAGGAAAAAATGGATAACAAAGAAAGAAAACAAGAAGAACGAAATTTAGAACTGACCGCGAATTTTTTAAACAAAACCATTGAAAAAATGGAAATGCATATTTTTGAGGATACTGAAAAAATTAAAGAATTTCGAAAATATGCTTGGGAAAATAAAGGAGGAATGGATGCTCAAGAATTAAATAGTGTAAGAACAAGCGATGAACAAGAAGCTAGACGTTTATTAAGAGAACGAGATTACTTTAAAAAACTATTAACCATTAAAAATAGTCCTTATTTTGCTTCTATTGTTGTGGATAATGAAGAAAAACAAAAACAAAAAATTTACATTGGTATGACCTACTTAAAAGATGAAGAAAAAAATAATTTAATTTATGACTGGCGTGCTCCAATCTGTAGCCTATTTTATGATTATGAAAGTGGACCTTGTTCCTATGAAGCACCCATGGGTATTATTTCTTCTTACCTTTATCAAAAAAGACAATACAAAATTGAAAATCAAAAATTATTACGGATTATAGATAGTTCCATTAATATTGATGATGATTTATTACAAGAGGTTTTAGCAGAAGCTTCAACTGAAAAAATGAAAAATATTGTAACCACGATTCAACAAGAACAAAATAGTGTTATTCGAAATACCAAAGATAAACACTTAATTGTTCAAGGAATTGCGGGAAGTGGCAAAACCAGTGTTGCTCTTCATCGCATTGCTTTCTTACTTTATAAAATTAAAAACTTAACTTCCGAAAAAATCTTAATCTTTTCTCCTAATCAAATTTTTACGGAATACATTTCTAATGTCTTACCAGAATTAGGAGAAGAAAATACTTTACAAACAACGTTTCATGATTACTTAAGCAAAAGAATTACAGAATACAAACATGTGGAAAGTTATATTGATTTTTTAAATCGTCATTATGAAGTAGGAGAAGAAAATAGTGAACTCTTAAAATACAAACAAAGTAATGAGGTAATGAAGGATTTAGAAGCATTCGTCCATCATTTAGAAAATACTGTTTGTTTTCAAGAAGATATTTTAGAAAATAAAGTTTATTTCTATAGTAAAGAAGAACTAAATGACTTATTTAAAAATCGCTATTCTTCACTATTGTTCTTTGAACGAATTTCTGCGATGGCTCTTAAATTTAGTGAAAATAATTATCGAGGAAGTTCCAAAAAGAAAGCCATTTATCATAAAATGCTCCTAGAATCTCTTCATTTAAAAAAAGATTATCGTAAGTTATTAATGATGTTTTATCAAAGTCCTTTCTTTAAAGGAAACATAACGGAAAAAGAAATTCAAAAGTTAAACAATATGAAAGAAATTGCTTATGATGATGCTCTGTTACTTTTATATTTAAAAGGTTTAATGGAAGGTTTTTACTACGAAACTTATATTGAACAAGTAGTCATTGACGAAGCCCAAGACTATAGTTATTTACAATATGTTATTTTAAAAAATATTTTCAAAAAAGCATCCTTTACCATTTTAGGAGACGTGAATCAAAACATTAATCCATTCTATCATTATGAGAGTTTAAATGAATTAGCAACCCTATTTAATGGTAAATACATTGAGCTATTAAAAACCTATCGTTCCAGTGAAGAAATTATTGAATATGCCAACAAAATTCTTGATTTACATCATGTTTGTGCCATTCGTAAAGAAGACCATAAACCAGTTATTGTGCGAAATACCAAAGAAACCTTGCTAAATGATGTAAAACATTTAAAAGAAAAATACAAATCTTTAGCCATTATTACTAAAAATAAGGAACAAGCGGAAATCCTATACGAACTTTTAAAAAAGGAAGTAGAGATTTCCTTTGTGGATAAAGAAACCACTGATTTTCATAAAGAGTGTGTATTAATTCCTGTTTATTTAGCCAAAGGATTAGAATTTGATAGTGTAGTGGTTTATCAAGAAAAAGAATCTTCCTTTACAAAAGAAGAGAAAAATCTTTATTATGTTGCAGTAACGCGTGCTCAACATGAACTTTATGTATATAATGTAATGTAGATTTTTTGGATAATGAATAGATACCGAGCCAAAAATAAAGTGCTAAATATTTGACAACAAAAACAGAAAGTGCTAAACTCATTTTGTAAATTGATGATGAAAGACATGATTTTATTTCCTTATTTTATAGAGAGTTCATGGTTGGTGGAAATGAATAAATGAGACTTAAAGTTACTCCTTTCTAGAGGGATTCATACTCCCCGGTTGAAAGCCGTTATCACGAATTAAGTAAAATAAAGGATGGTACCGCAGAAATGCTCCTTGGTGCTATCCTTTTTTAATGGAAAGGAATGGTTTTATGGATATCAAAGTTTTTACCCAGTCGGCGATTTTATTAAGTGGAAAAGAAAAAATTTATTTTGACCCTTTTAAAATTACCGAACAATTACACGATGCGGATTACGTATTTATAACCCATGATCACTATGACCATTATGAGGAGGCATCGATTCGAAATGTGATGAGAGAAGATACTTTATTTATTGTTCCGAAAGTATTGGAAGAAAAAATAAATAAAATAACCACCCATTATGTGGTTGTAGAAGCAAATCAACATTATAAAGTTGGTACGATTGAATTTGCTACTTTGCCCGCATATAAATTAGAAAAACCTTATCACCCAAAAGAAAAAGGGTATGTTGGTTATAATGTAAACGTTGAAGGAACAAACTATTATGTTATGGGAGATACCGATGCTTTAGAAGAACTAAAGAATGTAAAAACCGATGTCTGTTTTGTTCCAATTGGTGGTGTATATACCATGGATGTTGAAGAGGCTACTCAGTATATTAACACCATAAATCCTAAAAAAGCGATTCCGATTCATTATGGAAGTATTGTCGGAGATACAAATTTAGGAAATACCTTTAAACAAGGTATCAAAAAAGAAATAGAAGTAGAATTAAAATTGGAGGAAGAAAAATGATAAATTTTAAAGAAGATGAATATTTAAACAAATTAAACCATAGCTGTGCACATATGATGGCCCAAGCGATTAAACACTTATGGCCAGAGGCAAAATTCTGGGTTGGACCCGTTATTGATACTGGTTTTTATTACGATGTTGATTTAGGGGATAAAGTTATTAATGAGGAAGACATCGAAGCCATTTCGAAAGAAATGAAGAAGATTAGTAAAGATGGAAAACGAATTGTTCGAAATGAAGTTTCTAAAAAAGAAGCTTTAGAAATGTTTAAAGAAGACCCTTACAAACTAGATTTGATTGAAAGAATGGATGAAGAAAGTACGGTGATTTCCACTTATACCCAAGGAGATTTTACGGACCTTTGCCGTGGACCACATGTGGAGAGCCTCAAAGAATGTAAGTATTTTAAATTAATTAAATTTAGTGGTGCTTATTTTAAGGGAGATGCGAACAACAAAGTCTTACAAAGAATCTATGGGGTATGTTTCCCAACCGAAGAAGAGTTAAACGCTTATTTAGAAGAGTTAGAAGAAGCCAAAAACCGTGACCATCGCAAACTTGGTAAAGATTTAGGCATATTTATGACCAGCGATTTAGTTGGAAAAGGACTTCCGATGTATTTACCAAATGGCTATATTGTTTGGGAAGAGTTAGAAAACTATATTAAAGGAAAAGAAAAGAAACTCGGTTATAAACATGTGTTAACGCCACCTCTTGGTAGTGTGGAACTATATAAAACGAGTGGACACTGGGATCATTATCAAGAAAATATGTTTCCCAAAATGGAAGTGGAAGGAGAAGAATTTGTTCTTCGTCCTATGAATTGTCCTCATCACATGATGATTTATGCCAATGATATTCACTCTTATCGTGATTTACCTCTTCGTATTGGAGAAATCGCAAGGGACTGTCGTTTTGAAGCAAGTGGCTCATTAAAAGGAATTGAAAGAGCAAGAAGTTTTTGTCAAAATGATGCCCATTTATTTGTAACCCCAGAACAAATCGAAAGCGAATTTAAATCGGTTGTCGATTTAATCCTTGAAGTATATAACGAACTAGGAATAAAGGATTATCACTTTGAACTTTCCCTAAGAGATAAAGAAGACAAAGTAAAATACTATCCAGATGATGAAATGTGGAATAACGCCGAAGATACCTTACGTAAAGTTCTAGATGATATTGGCATTACTTATATCGAAAAAATCGGAGAAGCCGCTTTTTATGGACCAAAATTGGATGTTCAAGTTCGCCCTGCAGTAGGAAACGAATACACTTTATCGACTTGTCAACTTGATTTTTGTTTACCAATGAAATTCGACTTAAAATATGTTGATCGTGATGGTGAAAAGAAAACTCCAGTCGTTTTACATAGAGCTATTTTAGGAAGTATTGATCGCTTTATTGCTTATTACTTAGAAGAGAAAAAAGGAGCTCTACCAACTTGGTTAAGTCCAGTTCAAGTATGTATTTTACCGGTTAATAACGAATATCATTTGGAATATGCAAGTGAAATCTATAACCAACTTGTGGATGAAAATATTCGTGTTGAGCTTGACAAACGTGAAGAAAAAGTCGGGTATCGTATGCGTGAATCGGTAATTCGAAAAATACCATTTACACTTATCTTAGGCCAAAAAGAAGTCGAAAATCATACGGTTTCCTATCGTCAATATGGTAGTGAAGAAACAACAACTGTTTCCAAAGAAGAATTTTTAGATTTAATAAAAAAGACGATTAAAAACCACCAATAATGCAAGTATTTCCCTTGCGAATTCAAAAAAATGTGCTATACTAAGGCTATAGTGAATGTAGTGGGGATTGTTATGAGCTGGGGTAGAATTACAAAGTATTTTACAGTACAAGAATTAGAAAAAATGTCTAGTTGGGTTAAAGAAATGGATTTTAATAAGGCACTGGCAATTGTAGGACGTGTCTATGCTGAATGTTTAGACAAATCGGGAAATATTGCTTTGTGTCACTTTATTAATGTGAGTGATAAAGCTTCAACGGAAGAGGGTCAAATTGTCGGTCTTTTACATGATGTGGTAGAAGATGGCTATATCGATTTAAAAGATTTATACCTTCTTGGTTTTTCCGAAAACATTATTCGCTCCGTTGCCATTATCAGTCGCGATAAAGAAAAGTATCCTACTTATGAATCCTATATTTATTCGGTAGTTGATTCCAAGAATTTTCTTGCTATTGAAACAAAGTTGCATGATATTTGTGATAATATAAGTCCAAGAAGAATTCTCGATTTACCAGAAGAAAAACAAATAAAAGCTTTAAAAAAATATGTCTGGGCTTTACCCGTTGTTTATGAAGCCTTACAAGAATGTGAAACTTTAAAAAGGAGGAAAACATTGTGATTGATATTGATATCATTCGTAAAAACAAAGAATTAGTAAAAGAAAATATAAAAAAGAAATTCCAAGAGGAAAAATTGCCTCTTGTTGATGAAGTAGAAGACTTAGATAAGAAAATAAGAGATTTAAAACAAAAAGGCGACACTTTAAGACAAGAAAGAAATCAAAAAAGTGACCAAATTGGTGTTTTATTCCGTGAAAAAAAAGCAGAAGAAGCGAATGCCTTAAAAGCTGAAGTTGTAAAAATTAATGAAGAACTCGTTCAAATTGAAAAAGAAGAGGAAGAACTAGGAATTCAACTAAAAGAAAAAATGATGTTGATTCCCCAAATCATTGACGAAAGTGTTCCAATTGGGAAAGACGACAGTGAAAATGTCGAAATCGAAAAGTTTGGTGAACCTTTTGTTCCTACTTATGAAATTCCGCATCACGCCGATATTTGTGCAAGTCTTAATGGCATCGATAAAGAATCCGCCGGAAGAACAAGTGGCAATGGTTTTTACTATTTAATTGGAGATATTGCAAGACTTCATGAAGCCATGATTGCTTATGCTAGAGATTTTATGATTAACAAAGGATTTACGTATTGTATTCCTCCTTTTATGATTCGTAGTGATGTAGTAACAGGCGTTATGTCTTTTAAAGAAATGGATGCCATGATGTATAAAATAGAAGGAGAAGATTTATTCTTAATTGGAACTTCTGAACATAGTATGATTGGTAAATTTAAAGGTCAATTAATTAATGAATTGGATCTTCCCATTGCTATGACTTCTTACTCTCCATGCTTCCGTAAAGAAGTAGGTTCTCATGGTATTGAAGAAAGAGGACTTTACCGAGTACACCAATTCGAAAAGCAAGAAATGGTTGTTTTATGTAAATTAGAAGATTCAATGGATTGGTATAACAAAATGTGGAGTTATACGGTTGAATTTTTTAGAAGCTTAGACGTTCCTGTTCGTACGCTCGAATGTTGTAGTGGAGACCTAGCCGATTTAAAAGTGAAATCTTGTGATGTAGAAGCTTGGAGTCCAAGACAACAAAAATATTTTGAAGTGGGTTCTTGTTCCACTTTAGGAGAAGCTCAAGCTAGAAGACTAGGTATCAAAATGAAAACAGAAAAAGGCAATTTTTATGTTGCTACGTTAAATAATACTGTGGTGGCATCTCCTCGTGGTTTGATTGCTCTAATCGAAAACAACTATCAAGAAGATGGAAGTATAAAAATTCCAAAAGCATTACAACCTTACATGGGCGGAAAAGAAAAAATTGAAAAGAAGTAGAAGATTTAACTGCTTATTAAAAAAAGAGGTATATTTATGGTTTTTTAAAAAGATTTAAAGAACTATGTACTTCTTTTTGTTTAATTATACTTAAGAAATAAAATGCGATTTAAGAAAAATGCCACGAGTGGCCCAAATTTTCAACAAAAAAAGTTTTTCCAATTTAACCAAAAAAGTATAAAAAACAAAAAGTTTTTCCAATCGAACAAAAAAACTTTTTATTTTTAGTAAAAGATAAAGAGACTTACTATGTATTTTTAGATTATTTTGATTTATTATTAGATATCTTTGAACGGGAAACTTTGCCTCAAAGATTTTTTTTGAAAATAATGATTCAAAAGAAAATTATATTCGAGATGTTTACGATTCAATACTTCTTAAAGACGTTGTAGAAAGACTTGGAATATCGGATGTTACTTTTTATATCTATACAATGTCATTGTAAAAAAGTGGCAAAAATCTTCATTAAATTTTTTGAAGAGGTATTGCGCATTTTTTAATTACATAATCTTAATTTTACAATTTTGAGAAATGATTTTAATTTACATTCATTCAAATAAATGCTAAAATTTAGATAAGAATGGAGAGATTTAAAAATGATAAAAAGTACTATCCGGGGGGGGGGTATTAAATAAGAAAGGTATTAAAATTTTCATTTTATTAATCTTTCTTTTAACTTTAATAATAAATGTAACTTATGCCTTTTGGAAGTTAACAGTAAAACAAGAAGAAGAAAATTTAGTAAATACCGCATGTTTAAAGATAGCATTTGAGGATGAAGAAGGTATAACTTTAAATGACACACATCCATTAAAAAGAGAAGAATTATATAATTATTTTTTTCCAACAGCCCAACCTTATGTATTTACTGTAACCAATCAATGTAATGATTTAGCAAGTGCCACCATAAATTTAGAAAGTCTACCTATTACGGATACCAAAAGATTAGATGATCAATATATAGGAGCAATATTATATGATGGAGAAAAAGATATTGTAAAAAATATGCCAATATATTCAAGTAATGATTATAAGTTGATTAGCCATCCATTAAATAATGACAATAAAGTAATACCAGAAGCCATTAATGCTTATAATTTATATACGTTTACCTTAAAAGAAAAAGAAAGTAGAAAATTCAAATTATTAGTATTTATGCATGAAGATACCCCAGCCATAGAAGAAACAATGAATGCCACTTGGAATGGAAAAATTACCTTAAGTGTAGATTATAAAGAAGATGTATTTGCAGAGTCTGGAACACTGCGATATATAAATTATTATGAAGATCAAGGAATGTGGCAACAAAAAGAAAATATAACGAAGATTATCATAGAAAACAAATTAGAACCCAAAACAGGAGATGGAGTCATTAAAAATGATGAAAGTGCTAATAAAGACGGAAGTGTAATGAGTTATCTTGTACCTCAAGAGGGCGGAACATATATTGCTTATTTACAAGGTAAGGGTGGAGTTAAAGCTAATCCAGATTGTTGGAGTGCCTTTCATGGCTTTAGTAAAGCCACAACAATTGAAGGTTTAGAAAATTTTGACACAAGAAATGTAACGGCTATGGCTCATATGTTTTCTGATTCTGGATTTACAAAGTTAGACTTAAGTAATTTTGATACCAGTAACGTTACAACGATGAGTTATATATTTGGCAATATGAGAAATATAACAGGAATAGATTTAAGTAAATTTGATACAAGCAAAGTTGAAATTATGGACCATATGTTTTTTAATACAGGATTTACAGAATTAGACTTAAGTAGCTTTGATACGAGTAATGTTAAAAATATGAGTACTATGTTTAGTAGTATGCCAAATATCACCGAAATAAATTTAAACAATTTTAATACGAGTAAAGTAATTGATATGGGTGGTATGTTTGGAGGTAGTAGATTTACAAAATTGGATCTAAGTTCTTTTGATACAAGTAAAGTAACCAATATGAACGGAATGTTTGGTGGAATGCCAAATATCACCGAAATAAGTTTAAGCAATTTTGACACGAGTAATGTTACTGATATGGGCAGCATGTTTGCAAGTTATTATGGCGGGTCAAATCTTCAAAAAATAGATATAAGTAGTTTTGATACGAGTAAAGTAGATACTATGTTCAGAATGTTTAGTGGTCTAAACAGTTTAACAACATTAATTCTAGGTAAAGATTTTGTAACGAATAATGTAACAAATATGGGTGAAATGTTTGGATCATTTTATGCGGGTCTTCAATTAACCGAATTAGATTTAAGTAATTTTGATACTAGTAAAGTAGAGAATATGGCAGGAATGTTTCGCAATATGTCAAAATTAACAAAGCTAAATTTAGGAGATAATTTTGATACTTCTCAAGTCAATGATATGAATCATATGTTTGACAATATGCAAAGTTTAACGACATTAGACTTAAGAACAAAATTTAATACTAGTGAAGTAAAAAGAATGGATGGAATGTTTAGTGGAATGACGAATTTGAAACAATTAGATTTAAAAGATAAATTTGATACTAAAAATGTTGAAGATATGAGTAGTATGTTTTATGGAATGAATAATTTAGAAGAACTAAATTTAGGAGAATTATTTAATACGAGTAAAGTTAAAAATATGAATACCATGTTTACTTTCGATAGAAAATTAAAAAGTTTGGATTTAGGCAGTCAATTTAATACTAGTTTAGTAGCCGATATGCAAGGTATGTTTAATGGCCTAGAAGAATTAACGTATTTAAATCTAGGCGGACAATTTAACACTCAAAATGTCAATAATATGTTTCTAATGTTTCAAAATTTAAAGAAACTAACAAGTTTAGAATTAGGGAATCAATTTGATACCAGTAAAGTCGAAAATATGAATAGTATGTTTGGCAATATGGAGAGTTTAATAAAGTTAGACTTAAGAACAAAATTTAATACTAGTGAAGTAAAAGATATGGGTGGAATGTTTAGCGGAATGACAAGTTTAACATCCTTAAATTTAGGAGATAAGTTTGATACCAGTAAAGTCGAAAATATGCAAGTAATGTTTCAAGGTCTAAGTAGTTTAACGAGTATTGAATATGGTAGTTTATTTGTTCATAAAGAGGGAGCTAATATAACAGCAATGTTTAATAATAGCCCACGTTTAAATAAACCGGAAGGGCCAACATGGCAAGATGTAACCTGGAATTAAAGATTTATAAATTTTCTTTTAAGAAAAGTAGGCACTAAAAATGTGTTTACTTTTTTCTTTTCAAATGTTTTAAAAATTGCTATACTAAAAATAAAGATAGGTGGGTTTTAGGATGCGTTTAGAAAAAATAGAACACCAATTAGAAGAGATAGAAAGAAAAATAAAAGAAGCAAAGTATGAGGATTTAGGAAAATTAGAAAAAAATTTGCATAAAAAATATCGATATTTAAAACGCCGTAAGCATCAATGCTTCAATATTTATGCTGATGAAAAAATTGCCCGTTTAATTAATAAGATAAGAAAAATAGAAAAAATGCTTCTTATCATAAAAAAAGAAAGAAAACTTTATGAGCAAATACCTGAATCGGTTTCAATTGCGGAAGATAAAGAAAATGTGGTAAAAGCAAAAGAAATCGCCGAAGACAAAAGAAAAGAATTTTTAGAGAATGAAATTGAAACAGCTAGTCAAAAAATTGAAATTCTTTTAGAACAAAATCGTCTTTTACAAATTATTAAAAAAGAAAATTTAGAAAAACTAAAAGATTTCTCCGCAGTTCGTAAAAATGAACAAGAACTGAAAGACAACATCAAAAAAATTAATGAACTAAAAGAAATTATTCAAAAATGTAAAAGCCTAGAAATTGATTTAAAAAAAGTAAAAGTAAATTATCATCATCAAACGCACGAAAGAATAAAAAAGAAATGCGAAAACGTTTATTATTATAAAATATTGGAAACTTTACTAGACAATGAAGAAAATTATTATTTCATTAAAAGTTTGATTCGAGAAAATAAAAATTTCTTAAATGCCAAAAAAGAGGGAAAGCCGATTGTCCAAGAAATTGTAGATGGCTATATTAAAAATATTAAAAAGGCTCTTTTAAATCAAAAAATTGCATTTGTGAATCCCGAATTCTTTTTGGGACTTTTACAAACTTTCTTAGCCCAAAATGTTGAACTTTCTTTGGAAGAACGAAACGAAATTAAAATACGTTTGGAAGAATTAAAAACCTATTTAGAACAAAAAGAATACAAAAGCAAAGATAAAGTGTTGGATGGACTTCATAAATTAGGAAAAACAGAAAAAAAGATAGAGAATCCAGAAGAAGTTGTTGTAGATAAATATTTAGTCAAAGTTTTTCAAAAGGATGCTTTAAGAACCAGAACAAGAGTAAATTTAACTAAAGAATACTTAGAACAATTAAATAGTTATATAAAAGAAATAGAAGAATCCTATTTTGAACGAAATCATACTTTACCAGATGAAACTTATTTAAAAGAAGTTTGTCATTGTAGCACTTACGATCTTTTAAATAGCAAGGTTATTTTAAATACAATTTTTTTAGAAGACCAAAAATATGCTTATAGTTATGGTTATGATAAAGAGTTTAATACTTATTTTCGTATTCATGTTTTTGATAGTTCCTTTTTAAATGAAGAGAATGCTTTATATAAAGAAATGACCATGCATTTAGAAGATGGCTCTAAAAAAAGCAAAAAATTATTAAAATTTCGCAAGGAAGAAATGGCTCCTGCTTTTACGTATCAAATCAAGATTTTAAAAAATGGCGAAGCAACTTCCTTTAAAATGTATGAAAGTATTGTGAAAGTTGATCGAGTAGTAAAAAATAAAGAATGGCTTTCCTTTCGAGAAGACAGTGACCTTAAGCAATTTGTTTCTTGTTTAAAAAGATTAATCCATGAATATAATTTAGATATTTCTTTTATTGAGCATACGCGTATTAAAGAAATTATCGATACTATTTTAAATATTGAACTTCAAAAAGTGGTTACAGAAAAAAACTTGCCGACTTTATATTCCGTTGAAAAGATACGAACTGATGAAGCCCTTATTCAAGAATATAGTAAGGTATGTGCTTATTTAAGTAAGATTCCGAAAGAAGAAGTCAATGCTTTTTATACCAGTTTTGTAGAATCAAAAGTGTATTCCTTTTATTCAACAAAACCGATGTATGAGAGTAGAGTTTCTTTAGATACTAGTCAACTTGTTGGATATTTTTTCCTTTTAGTATTAAAAGAATATAGTAAAGGAATACCGCGAGAACAAATTCGAATGAAGTATCATGATATTTTTAAAAGACTAGAAATGAAATTGAATCAAGAAGATACTTATATGCGTTATCAAACGAAACTTTATTTAGAAAAAGAAAATTCTTGTAAAAAATTGCAAAAGAAATAGGGGATTGTGGTATAATACGGCAAGGAAGTGATTACTATGCATCTACCAGATTTGAATGAAGCTCGAAAAAGAACCAATCAAGAAGTGTTGGAAAAAGAAGTAGACTACAATTTTTCTAAAGCTTTCTTAAATAAAAAATACTTTTTAAGAACCTATGGTTGTCAAATGAATATGCATGATTCAGAAGAAATCAGAAAATATTTAGAATTATTAGGATTTACAGAAACTTCTGTGTTAGAAGATAGTGATTTAGTGGTTTTAAACACTTGTGCTATTAGAGAAAATGCCCATGAAAAAGTATTTGGTTATTTAGGACGTTGTAAACATTTAAAAAGAGAAAAACCAGAACTTATCATTGCTATTGGAGGTTGCATGAGCCAAGAAGAGGGGGTTACGAAAGAAATCAAAGAAAAGCATCCTTATGTCGATATTGTTTTTGGAACGCATAACATTAGTGAACTTCCTAAACTTCTTTTAGAAAAAAAAGCGGAACAAAAAAAACAAGATATAGAAGTTTATAGTATGGAAGGAGATATCTACGAAAATATTCAATATAGTAGAGATTCAAAAATAACGGCTTGGGTGAATATCATGTATGGTTGTGATAAATTTTGTACCTATTGTATTGTTCCTTATACAAGAGGTAAACAAAGAAGTCGTAGGTTAGAAAACATTATAAAAGAAGTTGAAGAATTAAAAAAAGCGGGCTATAAAGAAGTTACACTGCTTGGTCAAAATGTCAATGCTTATGGAAAAGATTTAGAGGAAGGATATGACTTTAAGGATTTACTAGAAAGAGTTGCGAAAACGGGTATTGAGCGTGTTCGCTTTGTGACGAGTCATCCTTGGGATTTTACGGAAGAAATGATTGACGTGATTGCCAAATATGACAATATCATGCCTTACATTCATTTACCACTACAAAGTGGAAGTGACCGCATTTTAAAACTCATGGGACGTCGCTATACGAAAGCGGAATACTTAAAATTATTTCAATCTATAAAAGAAAAGATTCCCAATGTGGCGATTACGACCGATATCATTGTTGGTTTCCCGAATGAAACAGAAGAAGATTTCTTAGAAACTTTAGATGTCGTAAACACTTGTCAATTTGACTCTGCTTTTACATTTATTTACAGTCCTAGAGAAGGGACTCCTGCTAGTAAGATAAAAGATAATGTTACAATAGAAGAGAAAGAAGAGCGTTTACAAAGATTAAATGAACTTGTTAATCATTATTCTTTAGAAAAGAATAAACGCTTGGAAGGAAGTATCGTCCCAGTTTTGATTCTAGGAGAAAATGAGAAAGATAAAAATAAAGTTTATGGGTATACTGATACTATGAAATTAATAAATATTACTGAGGGACATGATTTGATTGGCAAAATTGTTCCGGTTAAAGTAACAGAGGCTAAAAGTTTTAGTCTAGATGGTGAAATTGTAAAGTAGAGGTGAAAAAATGGAAAAGAAAAAGAAAGAAGAACTCAATATTGAAAATGTCAATGAAGTCGTTAGTTTAGGAAGTAAAATTTTGCATATTTTATATATTGCGATGATTATTGCTTGTGTTCTTATTGTGACTATTCTTGTAAAAGAATGGGGCATCCTGACTTTTTTACTGACCTTATTAAAAGTCTTAGCACCACTCTTTATTGGATTTGTGATTGCTTGGCTCTTTAATCCTTTGGTAAAAAAGTTAGAAGAAAAAAGAATCCCAAGAGTTGCAGGAAGTTTAATTGTCTATGCGGTTTTTCTTATTATTGTAATTGTTTTTCTTAACTTTTTAGTTCCAACTGTCTATGCACAAGTAAATGAACTGATTCAAAATTTACCAAGTATTTTTAATGATTTAAAAAATGGCATTAATGAACTTTTTAATAAATTTTCTCATGTTGATGGAATTGATATTGAATCCGTAAGAACCAATGTCATGGGCTCTATGGAAAGTAAACTCACCGAATTTACAACAACTTTTCCAACAATTTTGTTAAATATTATTGCCAAATTTTTCTCCAGTTTAGTTACAATTGCTTTAGGTTTATTTATTGGTTTATATATGTTATTTGATTTTGATTCTATAAGTAAACATTTCCTAAGCTTACTACCGGAACGCAAACAATTTGAAGCGCAAGTTTTACTAAACAATATCGGTGAAGAAGTAAGAAAGAGTGTTAATGGAACATTCTTAGTTGCTACCATGGTCTTTGTCTGTGATTCCATTGGCTTTGCCATTATTGGTTTACAAGCCCCTGTTTTGTTCGGTTTGTTTTGTGGCATCACCGATTTAATTCCTTACATTGGACCTTATATAGGTGGAGCTCTTGCTGTGATTATTGGTTTTAGCCAAAGTACCTTTGTTGGAATTATGACACTTGTTATCTGTGTGGTAGTTCAATGCGTAGAAAACTTTATTTTACAACCAGTTGTCATGAGTAAAACGATGAAATTACATCCCGTTACCATTATGATTGGCCTTTTGATTTTTAATAACTTCTTTGGTATAATAGGAATGATTTTAGCAACTCCTTGTATTGCTCTATTAAAAGTAATCTGGGAATTTGCTCGAGATAAATATCAATTATTTCAAAATAATTAATCGTTTGACAATAAGAACTTTTAAATGAAGTATTTTATAGAGAGTCTTTGTTGGTGGAAAAAAGACAAAGAAACATTTAAAAAGGCTGCTTATTTTAGATTAAGCGGGTTTCCGTTATCAAAAATTAAGTAAACTAAAGGATGGTACCGCAGAATTGCTCCTTGTATAGGAATTTCTGTGGTTTTTTAATGAAAGAAGGGAAAAAAAGTATGCAAGTAATATTAATTGCCGGAAAAAGTGGCAGTGGAAAATCAACGTTAGGAAGGACCATTGTAAATTTATTAAAGAATAAAGGGATTCATGCTTTGCAAACAGAGTTTAGCAAATACATTAAACTGTATGCTAAAGAAATGTTGGGGGTTCAAGAGGATGATGAAAAACCGCGAAAATTTTTACAAGATATGGGGGTTTATATTCGTGATGTTGTATTTGATGAAAATTTCTTTATCAAAAGAATGCTTGACGATTTAAAAATCTATGAGAAGTATTTTGATACGATTGTTATTTCGGATGTTCGCTTGAAAAACGAAATTGAAAAAATGCAAGCAAGTGGCTATAAAGTGATTACCATTTATGTAGAAAGTACGAAAGATAATGACTTAACCACAGAAGAAAAAAATCATGTTACGGAACTTGAACTTGAAAATTATCCCAATTTCGATTATCGTATAAAATTAGAGACCCAAGAAGAGCGTATGAAATTTGCTAAAAAAATTGTGGAAGGAGAGAAGTAAAATGAATTTAAAAGAACAATATATTAATTTTTTTGTAAGTAAAGGACATAAACAAATCCCAAGTGCTCCCGTTGTACCTGAAAATGACCCATCGGTTTTATTTAATACAGCGGGAATGCAACCTTTAATCCCTTATTTAATGGGACAAGCCCATCCTTACGGAACAAGACTATGTGACTATCAAAAATGTGTTCGTACCAATGACTTAGATAGTGTTGGAGATACAACCCATCATACTTTCTTTGAAATGCTTGGAAACTGGAGTTTAGGAGATTACTTTAAAAAAGAAAGCATTACTTGGAGTTTTGAATTTTTAACAGAAGTATTACATATTCCTGTGGATAAACTTGCTGTTACAGTTTATAAAGGAGAAGGCAATATTCCTTTTGATGAAGAAAGTTATGAATTATGGAAAAGCCTAGGCATCCCAGAAAGCCGTATTGCGAAAACTTGCGAAGATAACTTCTGGATTGCCGGGTCTTCTGGACCTTGTGGCCCCGATACAGAAATCTTTTATTTTCGAAGTAACGAAGAAGTTCCAGAGATTTTTGATCCGGAAGATAATCGTTGGGTTGAAATTTGGAATAACGTTTTTATGCAATATTATAAAGATAGTGATGGCTCCATTACTGACCTTCCTAAGAAAAACGTCGATACCGGTATGGGTGTTGAACGTACTACAGCTATTTTAGAAGGGGTAAATGATAACTATGCTTCTAGCATTTGGAAAGATGTTATTAGTCTTATTGCAGAGATTTCTGGATTACCTTATGAAGGAAATGAAAAGTCCATGCGAATTATTGCCGACCATTTAAGAACCGCTGTCTTTATTAGTGCAGATCCTTCTGGAATTAAACCAAGTAATACCGATCAAGGTTATATTTTAAGAAGACTCATTCGTCGTGCTATTCGTCATGCAAAAAGATTAAACATTGATATCAATAGTGATTGGGAAAGCAGAATTGCGAAACTTATATTAGATAAATATAAAAAGTATTATCATGAACTTGAAGAAAATGAAACCATTGTTCTAGAAGTGTTAAAAAATGAAAAAGAAAAATTTAATCGTACCTTAGAAAAAGGATTAAGAGAATTTGAAAAAGTTACCAAAACTCATGAAAATATCAGTGGAGAAAATGCTTTCCATTTGTATGATACCTATGGCTTTCCAATAGAACTTACCATAGAACTCGCAAGTGAACTAGGATTAAGTGTCGACGAAGTAGGCTTCCAAGAGAAGTTTAAGACGCACCAAGAACTTTCTAGAACTGCTTCTGAAGGTAAGTTTAAAGGTGGTCTTGCTGGAAATAGTGAAATTGAAACCAAATATCATACTGCCACTCATTTACTAAATGCAGCATTAAAAAGAGTAGTAGGTCCTGATGTCCATCAAAAAGGAAGTAACATTACCGATGAACGTATGCGTTTTGATTTTTCTTGTGATCATAAACTAAGTGAAGAAGAAAAAAAACAAGCCGAAGATTTAGTAAACGAATGGATAAAAGAAGAAATTCCTGTTTCTGTAGAAGAAATGCCAAAAGAACAAGCCATAAAATCTGGTGCGGAGTGTATGTTTATTGAAAAGTATCCAGATATTGTTACAGTTTATTCAATCGGAGATGTATCGAAGGAATTATGTGGTGGACCACACGTTTCGAATACGAAAGTTTTAGGAAAATTCAAGATTGTAAAAGAAGAAGCGAGTAGTGCAGGAGTTCGTAGAATAAAAGCCATTTTAGAGAATGAATAAATACTTTAAATTATAAAAAACTAAATCGTTGAATATACTATGAATGTATACTAATTGACATTTTCATAAAAGTATAGTATATTAGTATCGAAATTGTATTAAAAATATATTATTTTTGTGCAATTGAAAATGTTTCTCGCTTCCGGGTGGCTAGCGAGTAATAAATAATCCCGGTCGACAATGTTTCTCGCTTCCGGGTGGCTAGCGAGTAATAAATAATCCCGGTTGAAAATGTAGAATAACCCCATTTTGAAATGGGGTTTTCTTTTTGTATTTACTATTGAGGAGGTAGAATTATGGAAATAAAAACAGGCTATTTATATCATATTAAAGATGAATATTTTGATGTTGTTAATGATGATAATTTAATGCAAAATCATGAAAGAGGGAAAAAAAGACCTACTTATTTTACCATCAAAGATAAAAATGTCTTATGGTTTATTCCTATTAGTTCGAAAGTTGATAAGTATCAAAAGATTATTGATAAAAAAATTGAAAAATATGGTTTTTGCAATACTATACAAATTGAAAAAATTTTTAATGAGGATGCTGCCATTTTATTTCAAAATGCTTTTCCTACTTTAGAAAAATATATAGACCATGTACATACAATTGATGGAAAACCAGCTAAAGTGCCGAAAAAATTAGAGAAAAAAATACTTACAAATTTTAAAAATTTAATGAAACTTCATAATCGAGGAATAAAAGTCTTTTTTACAGATATTGATAAATTAAAGGAAAAAATGTTAAAAGGGTAAGTTTTAATAAAGCATAGTAGTAAAAATTTTATTGATTGATATTTATATGAAAATAAATGTCAAATCAGCGAATTTTATTTACGGAATTTAACTTTTCGATTATAATATAAATGTAAAAAGGAGTGGATGTTTATGACAAATAAATCAAGAAAATTTAAAACACTTGGAATTCTTTTCGTTATCTGTCTTTTAGTGATTAGTATTCCTTGTTGTTTCATGCATCGATATGCCACAAATTCTGTACAAAGACAATATCGTGCCGAAAATACTAGCAAAGAAGTTGTATATTTATCTAATTTACCCTATATGAGCAATTTGTCTCGTTCTGGATGGAATGACTTCCATATGGACGAAGCAGGGGATGGGAACAATATTACCATTCATTATGAAAATGCCGAATGGGAATTTGAAAAAGGAATTTGGGCCCATGCCACTTCAACTCTTGTTTATGATTTACAAGACTATGGCGACTATATTAACTTCTCGGCTTTTGTAGGCCTTAATAAAACAGCTTATAACAATAGCGATGGAGTTTATTTTACAATTTCCGTTTCTAATGATTTAAATAAATGGGAAGAAAAATATAAAAGTGCTTTAAAGAAAGGCCTAGACAATTCTGATTTCGTTCAATTTAATCTAAGTGGCTATCGTTATTTAAAACTTTATGCTCACATGAATGGCGGTAATGGCAGTGATCATTCCGTTTATGCTGATGCAAAATTGACAACGAAAGATTATAAAGAAACGGATTTCACTATTAAAACCGTTGCTGAGTATGATAGTGAAATTGCTGCGATACCAAATAAAAATATCGTAGAAAACAAAGATTATGAAAAATTAGTTTTACAAAGATATTTAGTTAGTGAATTTGGTGAATATGGTTTAAAAAAATTCTTAAGTGAAAGTGAAGAACATCAAAATACTTACCATTGGTTAATTGACGACGTTGATAATTTACGTATGTACATCATGGGAGGGAAACCGGATGGTTCTTACTATAATTCTTTAAAAGTATTAAATAAATTATTAAATGCCACTTTAAAAGATGGTAAAAAGTTAATTGATGACTTTGAAGATCAAACACCAACCAAGTATCAAACGACAACCATGGGTGAGTTGTACAAAAAAATGGCCATTACTTTATCTTTAACCCATTCTACATTAGTAGGATTATGGATGAATCCAAATGTGGTGGAAAATCAATCGGATGCAGTTGTTCGTTATGAAATTTATAAACAACTTTATAATGAAGACAAATTTAAAGTATCAGAAAATCAAGATCAAACAAAATGGTTCGAACACTTAGAAATTGAAGAAATGCGTTATGTAATGAATAATATCATCGATGATGAAGAAATTCTTTGGTTAAATGCCTATACACAAACAAGAATTGATGAAAATCCTGGACAAGAAGAAAAGTATTTACAACCACATCCTTATATGAAATATATTGATCCAAATTACAATAAACCAGAATACTATGCTGAAGATATGTTGGATCATTGGGATACTTTATATGGAAACTTTCATAGTGTTTATAAAATTACTTATAAACCAGGAGTTCAAAAGTTATGGATGAATATTGATAATGGCGCAGTTTGTGGAGGAATCTCTAAAATTGGTTCTAATATTCGTGGGGTTCATGGTACACCTTCTTCTGTTATTAATCAACCTGGACATGCTGCTTTAATTTACTGGCGTGAAAATGATAAAGGAGAAGGATACTGGACCATCGATAATGACGTTTCCAACTGGGGAAATTCCAATAAAACTGAAAAATTAAGTGTCAGAATGCCTTTAGGTTGGGGAGATGAAAGTTATTTAAGTACCACAAAAGTTTCTGAAGGTGTTGTAAACTATGTATTACTTGCTCAAGCTGCTTTAAATAACTATAGTGCTTATCAAGATTCTCGTGAACTTTATCTAACGGCTGCTTTAGAAAACGATAGTGAAAAGAAAATTGCTATATATGAAAAATCTTTAGAAGCCTTACCAATCAACATTGATGCTTGGTATGGAATTATTGAAAATTATAAGACTCTAAATAAAAGCGATGAAGAATATTTTGCCTTAGCTCAAAGAATATTTAAGGCTTTAACGTATTATCCACTTCCAATGTATCATTTAAGTGAAGAACTATTAGATCAAGTAAATGATGTTACAGTGGAATATCAAATTGTTCAATTAAGAACCGAAACATTAGAATCTGTTAGCAAATTAGAAGATAGTAAACATGTTCAAGCCTATGCTATTCGTGTAGAATCGAATTACTTATTAGGCAAAATTGATACGACACTGGCTACTTTCTCTTTTGATGGCGATACGGCAAATTCTATTGTTCTATCTGATAATTATGAAAATGCCAGATGGGATTATTGTTTAGATGGAGCATCTTGTATCCCAGAAAACCAAAACTCAACTGTTGCTAATACCCATTGGAAAGAAGTGAGTAGTTCTAAAATTGCTACTTTAGAAGCAAGTGAAGTTCAAAAAATAAATGAAACTAACGATATTTATGTTCATATTGTTGGAGTAAATTATACGGATACTAATCTTTATAAAATTGATATTCAAAAACCAGGAGAACTTTCGTTATACGCTAACGATTTAGAAAACCGTGTTATTGGTGTAGATGGTGCAATGGAATGGCGTATTGTTAAAGAAAATGGTAATGCTTTACCAGAAAGTGCATGGACGTCTTTTGCTACTGCAAGTCCGAATTTAACTGGAAATAAAACCGTTCAAGTTCGTAAAAGAGCCACAAGCACTTATTTAATGAGTACTACGGTGGAATTAGAATATACCGAAGATCAACAAACAGAAAAAGAAAAATATGTTCCAACTGCCTATCTAACCGTTGATGATTTTTCGACAGAAGCTGCTGGACACGATCGCTATGCTGTCTATGCAATTGATGGGAACTTAAATACCCATTGGCATTCTGATTGGAATGGAAACGATAAGGAAAAATACATTGTTTTAAAATTAAAACGTAAAATGTATTTGACGGCTTTAGAATACGTGCCAAGACCAGGAAGTAGTTTAAATGGTCGTGTCATTCGTGCTAAAATTGAGACGAGTTTGGATGGTAAAGATTGGAAAGAAGTTTACTTAACTAGAGAAGATGCCAAATGGTCTACCGATACTTCAATTAAAAAAGCAACTTTTGAAGCCACTGAAGCTCGTTATGTAAGATTTACCGGAGTAGAAACTCATGGTAACTTCATTACAGCCTCTATGTTAAATTTATATCAAGATGCCTCAATCGAAACGGATCCAGAATTAGAAATAGCTTATAGTACAGTAGCTCCAACGAATGAAAATGTGGTTGCTCGTGCTATCAATTTAGAAGACAATATGGAAATAACCGCTATCTGTCCTACTGCAGATGATAGTGATTGCATCATAAAAAGAAGTGAAGAAAAAGCCAAAGTAGAAGAAGATGGAACAAAATCCGAAGAAGAAATTACTGAATATTTGAATGAACTTATGAGTACATATGTATTTACTGAAAATGGTACGGTGTATTTCCAATATCATTTGACTGATGAAGAAACCGATAATTACTATTATGAAGAGGTAACGGTCAATAATATTGATACAGAGGCTCCAGAAGTAAACATTCAATATACGAAGGAGTCTGCAACAAATCAAGATGTCACCGCAGTATTACATGCCAATGAACCAATTAAAGTTCATACTGGAGTTCCTATTGAATATGACGAAGAAGGAAATATTACACCAGTTGCTCCAGAAGAAGATGGTACGTACCATGAAAAATATAAAACCAATACTCATATTTATACATTTGAAGAAAATGGTACCTTTACTTTTGAATATGAAGATTTAGCAGGAAATACTGGAACAATCAATGCTGATGTTTCTTGGATTGATCGTGAAGCACCTTATGCAAGTGTGGATTATAGTACAAAAGAAAATACTTATGATTTTGTCACAGCAACGCTTATTCCTGAAAAGGATGAAAAAATTATAATACTAAATAATGAAGGAAATTCAATACATACTTTTGGACAAAATGGCGAGTTTACCTTTATCTTTCAAGATGAAGCTGGAAATGTTGGAGAAACAACTGCTAAAGTAAATTGGATAATGGAAACTCCTCAAGAAGAACAAACACCGAATACGCCGGCTGAAGAGAATAAAGAAGATAACAAAAATATAGCAGAAAATACAGAAGATACTTCTACGAATACGAACGATAATTCTGAAAAAGAAGAAGAAAAAGAAGATTCTTCTAGCAATAAAAACGAAAGTCCAAAAATCCAAAATGGTGTAGAACTTCCTCAAAAAGGAAGCAATAATCAAATCGAAACAATTATCGAAAATCAAACAGATAAAACAACCGAAGACACAACCAAGAATGAAACAGAAGTAAGAAATGATGCAGAAGAAGAAAAAGTAGAAAATGAAAACAATGAAGAAAATTCTTCAAAAGAAAAAAATGCTTCTATTCTTACTCTGGGAATAACTGGAATTCTGATTGTTGTATGCCTTTTCATTCTTATCAAAATAATTGTGAATACTAAAAAAAGAATGGATTAATCTAGAAAAATAGTATGAAAAACAAACATACTATTTTTTTTATCCTTTTTTGTCGAATAATTAGAAGTTTCTTCTAGTTTTGTCGAAAGCCTTGAAAGAAA